>JBJKQE010000250.1:0-9517 GCA_046705645.1 Ignavibacteriaceae bacterium
TGTTCTAAAATATTTTTTATCCTTGCTTTTAATTCTTGAGCATCAAAAGGCTTCATTATATAATCATCAGCACCAAATTCAAGTCCAGCTAATTTATCCGGCAAAGAAGTTTTAGCTGTTAACATAATTAAGGGGATATGACTCGTTCTTTTATCGGACTTTATTTTATTACATAGTTCAAATCCATCCATCTTCGGCATCATAATATCGCTAATAATTATATCCGGAATATGTTCTAAAGATTTTTTATATCCTTCTTCCCCGTTGGATGCCTCAATAATCATATAATATTCATTAAGTATTTGATTTAAATATCTTCTAACATCAGAATTGTCCTCAACAATTAATAGATATGCATTTTTATGTTTTTCTAATAATGATTCATTAAAAACTGGTTTATTTATTTCTATCTGTTGAGAAGAATTGTTTATTTTATTAGTTGATTTATATTCTTCGGAAATATTTTCACTTGATATTTCTTCTGTAATAATTTCTTCAGGAAGTAAATAATCATTACCTAAGGGAATAACTACTTTGAATGTTGAACCTTTCCCTTCTTCGCTTTCGACAAAAATTGTCCATTTATGTAATTCGATTAATTCTTTTGTTAGAGATAAGCCAACTCCTGTCCCATCATGTTCCTTAGAAAGGCTGCTGTCAACTTGATAAAACCTGTCGAAAATTTTATCTTTTTGATCCTTTGGAATCCCAATTCCAGTATCACCGACAGAGATTTGAACAAACTTCTCATTAAAACTAGTTTCAACGTTAACAATTACACTACCGCCATTAGGGGTAAATTTTAATGCATTCGATAAAATGTTGCTTATAATTTTATCGATTTTATCTTTATCTATATAGGCATTTACTTCATCTTTAGTTGAAACAAAATTCAATGAAATTTTTTTGCTTTCTGCTAAGGACTGGAAAATTGAAACTATCTCTCTTGAAACTTTAATTAAATTTTGATTTTTTGCCTTTACCTTAACCATTCCTGCTTCAATCCTAGAAAGATCCAACAGCTGATTTGCCAACCTATTCAATTTTGCTGCACTTCTATAAATAAGATCAGCATCTTCTTTAGTTTCATTATCTTGTGAATGTCCATAAATGCGCTTTGAAGGTCCTAATATTAATGTTAAAGGGGTTCTGAATTCATGGGAAATATTTTCAAAAAAACGAGACTTTATTTTATCCATTTCACGTATCTTTTCAGCTCTTAAATGTTCAATTTCTGCCGTATGTTTTAGATGTATCTGCTTAAGCAGGAGTTTCCATATAATGTATAAGATTCCTACTAATAATAAAAAATAAATAAAATAAGCCCACCATGTTTTCCACCAGGGTGGATTAATATATATTCTAATTACAGCACATTTATCATTCCAAATACCGTCGTTATTTGATCCTTTAACTCGGAAAACATATTCACCTGGACTTAAATTTGTATATGCAGCATGTCTGCGAATGTCTGGAGTACTCCAATTATTATCAAGACCTTCAAGCATGTATGTATATAAATTCCATTTAGATCTTACATAGCTAAGCGCAGCAAAATCAAATGATAAATTGTTGTTATCATATGATAATTTTAATTCTTTTACTGGAAGTAAGTGTTTACCAGAGATAGAAATATTTGTAATTACTACGGGAGGTACAAAAGAATTATCATATATACTGTCCGGGAAAAAAGAAGTAAGTCCGTTTGAACTAATAATATAAATTACACCTTTATCAGATTGACATCCGACCCCTGGTGCATCCGCAGCAACAATATCATACATTACGTCATAGTTTTTAAATGTATTTGTAAATGGAATGAACTTAGAAATCCCATTAGTTGTGCTCAGCCATAAATTCCTTTTAGAATCCTTAAAAATTAGGTATACCCAATTATGTTTTAAACCTTCCAGTTCTGTATAATGAGTGAAAGATTTATTAGTTCTGTTAAATTTATTTAATCCCATATTTGTGCCAAGCCATATATTTCCAAAATCATCTTCATTTATAGCCATAATTGAGTTACCGCTTAAGCTTTGTGAATTGTTGGGATTTGAAAGGAAGTGAGCCGAAATTAAATTTTTTGAAGGTTCAAAACATAATAATCCATTTTCTCTTGTACCAGCCCAAATCAATCCACTCTTATCTTTATATATAATATTAATGGTAGTCCCAGATTTATAAACAATTGAATATTTATTTGTTCGAGAATTAACTTTTATAATTCCTCCTTTGTCTTCAGTACATACCCATAAAGTGTTTTCATCCCCCTCAATAATGCGGTTGACAAGCCAATGTAATTTATTGCCTGAAGAGTCAGTAATATCTATGATCTTACCATTTTTTTCATATTTAATTAAACCACGATCAGCATTAAATCCAATCCATAAATTGCCATTTTTATCTTCTTTAATAACCCTAATATTATTTTTGATTTTATATTTGTAGAATTTTTCTTTGACCGGATCAAAATTCAAAAGCCCACTTGGCGAAGCAAGCCATATTGAACCATTAGAAGATTTTTCAATATCCATTATTGAAGCTGAAGAGTACATATATCTCTCTCTCCAAAAATGCTCCGAATATTGTTTAAATGGATAAGCAGTGCGGTTTACTTTATTAACACCTCCGCCATAGGTAGTAACCCAAAGTGTTCCGGACCTCTCCCTAAATACAGCTGCAACACTATTATGGCTTAAACTGTTAATTACTTTGTCATTATGATAAATCCTTTTAAATTTCTTTAACCTTTTATTAAAAAGATTTAACCCATTCCAGGTACCAATCCAAAGTTCATCTGAGTTTTCTGCACAAATAGATGTAATCCCGTAAAAACTTATACTAGCAGGATTATCTCGTTCATAATTTAAATGAATAAAATTCATATAAGCCGGATCGAATCTCAGAAGGCCGTTTTGTGTTCCAACCCAGATGATTCCGTCTTCATCTTGATACAGAGCGGTAATCCAATATTTATCTTTATACCAGTTAAAATAAAAACCAGATTTATAGACACTATTGTAATATAAGTGGACAAATCCACCTGTTTTAGGATCAAATTTATCAAGTCCATTGCCTGTACCAATCCATAAATTTCCTTTTTTATCAATAAGCATAGCATAAATTACATTATGACTAAGACTAGCAGGGTTTAATGAATCATGTTTAAAATGTGTAAATTTTTCATTTAAGGGATCGAATGCATTTAATCCATCGCCTGTTCCAACCCAAATCAAACCATCTCTATCTTCTGCAATTGAGAAAATATTATTATTCCATTCATTTACAAAATGTTTTGGATATGGTTTATAATGAATAAATTTTTCGGACGAAAGCTCAAATTTATCTAACCCATTAGTAGTACCTATCCATAAATTTCCAGCTTTATCTTCTAATAAACATTGCACGAATCCATTTGTAATACTTTGGTTGTCTCCAGGAATATTTTTATAAGATTTAAAATTCATTCCGTCAAATCGATCAATTCCGTTGTATGTTCCAAACCATAAATAACCGGTTTTATCTTGTATCATACATCTTACTATTGGCGATGATAATCCTTGGTCAATTGAATAATGTTCAAAAACCAATTCAGGAGTTTGTGATTGAATAGGTGAAATTGTATTAAATACTATGAAAATAAATCCTAAATAAATAATTCTCAGGTTACAGTTCATAAAATCCCCTATAACATTTATAACTATGAGAAATCTATAGATAAAAAGATCTAAAACTCAGAATAGGGAGATGAAACTCGCACGGATTAAGAATTGAACAGTTTTTAAGATTCCCCGATTAAAATCGTGTGTTATATTTAATTTTTTATTTATTAAAAGTCAATTTTTTAATATTCTAAAATTAATTATCAACAGATAAAAAGTAATAAATAAAGTAATTAATTTCTTTTTAAATATTTAAGAATATTAATTTGTTTTATAACTTCATCATAAACAAAAATAATTTTTATTAATTACAGAAATAGGTATGAACTTTACAACAATAGTTATATAATTAATAATTTCATAAAATAGTGTCTCTTGTTCTTCTTTCAGTATTCGTAATAATCTTAAAGCTAGATTAGGCAAACTTCTTTAATCTTCGAAAAAAAATTGAGATTAAATTTTTTACTTTGCAAAAATTAGGGAGCTTTTGCTCCCCAATATCATTTAAGTATGATTAATTTCTTTGTCGATACAAAACTTCCGGCCTGCATTCTATAAAAATATATTCCGCTTGAAAGTCTATTAGCATTGAACTCAATATTATAATTCCCTGGTGCCTTTTGTTCATTAACTAATGTTTCGACTTCCTTACCTAAAATATCATAAACTTTTATTGTTACTAAACTTGTTTTGGGAATAGAGTAATTAATCATAGTTGTTGGATTAAATGGGTTTGGATAATTTTGAAATAGTTTATATGCTATTATAGTATTTCCTTTATCGTTAACACCGGTAGCATTAGAATAAGAAATATCCATGGACCATGCATTAAACACACCGCTGTCCCCCGGGGAATCTGATTTTACTTTAAGTATCCACAATCCATTAGCATTCCCTCCATTCAGTTTTAAAAGGTTTACTGCAGGTTTGTACAATCCAGTAAAAGGACTTTGTCCGTTTTGAATATTTAATGAACCTTTATCTTCCAACCAGGTTCCAATAAAGTTTTGACCATATTCCAGGCCGGGATGAAAAAATAGTGTATCTATAGTGCCGTCAGGAGCAGTTAATGATGCTTGAAGAGCCTTATCATTTGTAAACAGAATAGTATCTATTCTTACTACCAGATCCGAAATTGGTATATTGTTTTGATTAATATTTACTTCAATTGTATCATAAATTGTTGAATTACCAACTAATAATTTATTCAGTGAATTCTTAGAATATGTGACATAACTCGAAACCGGTTGTGGATCGTCTCCGGATATATCTCTACGCCAAATACTTCTTCCGTAACTGGAAGCATAGATATAATATTTTCCATCAATGGAGACACCTTTCATTTCAGTTATAATATTGGCTTCCGGCATACCGTTATTCCATCTAATCCAATTAGTACCTCCATTTGTGGTTTTAAAGCACCCATATTCCGTCCCAAGAAATAAAATATTGCTCAGTGAAGGATGAGGAATAACATAAGAAATTGGAATATCCGGCAAATCGCCGGTTATGTTAGTCCAGGTAACACCTCTGTCTGTAGTCTTAAATATTTTTTGGCCAGCCGAAAAACCGTTCATACAAGCGTATGCAATCAATGTATTAGTTGGACTCGTAGTTACGCTTCGCACCTTCTGATAATAAGGAAAACCTGTTGAACGTTCTTCCCACGTATTATTATCATATACTTTAAGCTTTTGAGCTGCAGACGGCGGATCCAAATCAAGACTTGCATAAATAATTGCATGCGGTGAAGTTTCCACAGATACATCAAGGTTTAATAAGCCGGATGCAAATTGTGTACTGTTTAATTTAAACCAGTCAACTCCGAGATTATTAGATTGATAAACGTAAGGACCGGCATTTGAAAATAAGACAGGTGGTGAAACCCCGTCTGTTCGGATTTTACTAGCACCAAGTATACCATTATCAATCTCCTGCCAATTTTTCCCTGCATCGGTAGTGCTGTATCTTTTTCCATTTTGAATTGCAAACACATTTAGTGTATTACCGGGATTAATACTAACTCCGCTGCCGTCACAGCAGAGATACCAATTCCATGTAGCCCCTCCATCCGTGGTTCCGGAAACTCCATTATCTTGCGCGCCTCCGAAAATATAGTTGGGATCTTGCTGGGAAACATCAAAATTATAATACTGAGTCAAAGGCAGATTATTTAGATTTGTATTCCATGTCAGTCCATTATCCTGCGAGGTTGATATTCCGCCATCATGCCCGACATAAACAAGCTGGCCGGTTCCCCATGTAATAGCATGGTAATCTCCATGCAGCTCAACATACTTAGTTAAGTTTAACTCCCATGTATTTCCTCCATCGGTAGTACGTTCTAGGTCACCGCCGCCTACTAATAAAAGATTTGGATCATTCGGACATACAGCAATTGTATTATTGTACCAACCTTGACTCCAGTAAAAATCGGCTACAGGAGGTGTGATATTAGTAAAGGAATTACCTCCATCGGTAGATTTATAAACTCCCAAGGTTTTATTACTGTCATTAGTAGCAATTGTTAAGTAAATATAGGTCATACCACTGCTTACACTGCTCATCGAGGTAATGGCCGTTCTCCCGATATTTGTTTGAGGCAGTCCGGGTGATGTTACCCGTGTCCATGTATCGCCAATATTAGTAGATTTATAGATACCATCTCCCCAATTAGCCGTATACAATGTTTGAGCGCCTGCAAAAAGACCTGTAAAACAAATATCCGTACAATTTCCGGAAAATTTCAGATGCCATGTCACTCCACCGTCATCTGACCGATACACACCTGAAGTTGTTGCAGCAAATACAGTGTTATAATTATTATATGAACTCCCATAATAACGAAGTTTATAAACTCCGTATGGATCACCGTTGTCAATAGTTTCCTTAACCCATGTTGCACCCTTGTTAGTTGTTTTGAAAATACCGTTGCCTGCCCGAACTTCCCATTCTCCGGTACCGATAATAATTGTATTCCCATCATTTTTCTTTGAATCGAATGAACCAATAACCATCGAATTAAGGTTATCAGTTAAGCAATAAGGTATCAAGCCAAGGGCATATCCCCATAAACCGCCGCTTGCAGAACCAACTAAAACCCCCGTCTGCTGATTGTCTGTTTCAATATCAAGAACTCTTCCTGAATATAAATCTTGTGCTTGAACAACATAATTTTGCAAACCAAAAGGTCCAATGCATTCCCAGCTGTTTATTCCATTTATTTTATTTATTCCTTTTTCGACTCTTTGCTCCGGCTCATTAGGCATCTTTTCTAATTCATTATAAATTTCTTGCAATTTCATTCTAGGAATACCATTTTTATAGGGATAGTGCCAATCCTGAAAATATTTTATTTCAGAATAAGGACCTTCCCCTTTATCACTTTTTGATTCAGAAACTGAGCTTTGACTAAAAAGGTTGAAAGGAAACGATAGTATAAAGATTATTAAAAAATATTTTATGACTTGAGCTTTCATTTTTTCATCCTTTTTTATAATCGATATCCAAATAAATTATTGTTGAAATTATTTCAGCAAAATCATCTTCTTAGTGCTAATATATTCTTCTGCTTTAAGTTGATAGAAATAGACTCCGCTTGAAAGTCCGGCAGCATTAAAATCAATAATATAATTGCCTGGTGCCTTTTGCTCATTAACTAAAGTTTCTACTTCTCTTCCTAATTCATCATAGACTTTTAAAGTCACTAAACCAGCCATAGAGACAGAGTAATTAATTGTAGTGGTAGGATTAAAAGGATTTGGATAATTCTGCTCAAGATTAAAATTTTTAGGAATTGTATTATTTTCTTGTTTTACACCGGTAACACCCAAAATTATAAAAGAAATATCGCTTACATGTATAATACCTGTATCCGGTGATGTCGTATCGGCAGCACTAACTGTAACCTGTGTACCACCGGTTGATAGATACCAATATGAAATATCATGCGTATAGCCGCCTGTTTGATCATACATTTTTGCGTCTGTTTTTATTCTTAAAGCCGGAACCACAACACCTCCAGGCAGCGTCATATTACCATATGCATCTACTGTGTTTTCATCATGAATTTTAGTGACGGAGACGTTCGTCGGCAATGGTGGTATAATAGTAGAATCTCTTCTCTCATAATCTTCAGTCCAACTGGTTCCCATTGTAATAGGAAGGACAAGGTTCTTTGATGCGGGAATATTTTTACTGATATAAGAGACTTGAAATCCGCTTACATTACCCTGCCCCGAATAACCGTAGTCTAAAAGAGCATTATTTACGCCAAAGTATTGACAGCCTTGAATTAAATATCCTTCAACAACTTTTGAACCGGAAAAACCGTAAGTAGAAGAGGGATAGTTATTGCCAAATGTAGTGGTTGACGGATCAACGATTGTTACGCTATACTGGGAATCGGAAGATAATGTACTGAAATCCCATGAGGTTGCACCCTTACTGCCTATATTTAATGATGTATGGGTAGTATCATCGGTAAAAGCTAATTTATTGCCAACTTTAATATAGTTTTGCACATCACTTGAAGTTATTGTTATTTGTGCAAAAGATTTTACCGCTATAATAAAACAAAGACAAATGTAAATGACTAAAAACTTTTTCATAAATCCTCCTAATATTTTAACAAAAAAAAATAATTCCTGTTCATAATTTTTTTTCAAAACTTTTTTGAATAAATTTTA
Organism: Ignavibacteriaceae bacterium; assembly: GCA_046705645.1. Lineage (GTDB taxonomy): Bacteria > Bacteroidota > Ignavibacteria > Ignavibacteriales > Ignavibacteriaceae > FEN-1297. Next base: position 8,351 of record JBJKQE010000250.1, read on the forward strand.
TTTCTTATCACCGCAATCGCTGCTTACCCAATGTGCATCTCCTTTTATTTCTGATTTATGCACTTTTCCTCCTGCACTAATTGTTACTTCGCCGGATATTTCAGCGTGGGTTCTGCTTAAAACATGATAATGAATAATGCTTTCTTCTGTTCCTTCATCACTTTTGCAGTGTTCAGTAACTGTCCATGTATCGGAACTATTTTGTTTAAAGCTTCTTTCGCAGTCTTTATCGGATTTACTTGCATCCAGCTCCATTTTTTTAATCTTATCTTCGGTCAAACATTCGCTTGACTTATATGTGTGCGGTTTGGTTTCCAAGTCTCCGTACATTTTTCGTATCTTTTCCTGCTGTTCAGGCGGCAACTTACTGATATCCGCCGGCAGCACTACACCTGAGCCGGTTACTGTTGAGGTATATTCCCAGAGCCCGGGTTTGATATCAGGTGTTGATTGTGCAAAAGCTGTCAATGATAATAGGATAATCATTGAAAAGCTTAATAATAAAATCCGGTAAATTTGAATTGAGCTTAATTTTGCTCTGAGATTTTTTTCTCTAAAATATTTATTTGCATTTGTCATTGCTATTCCTTTCAATTTTTTTAAATTTTTATTTATTGTGCTATAACAACATTGCTCTTCGAAAGTATAGATTGTCCTCCTGAATCCGTTATTACTTTAACTCCATATGTATAGTTTTTTTTCTGAGTTATTTCGTTGTCAATAAATTCCATTGTTGACCCGGAAACAGATTTGTATTCCGTTACCGGGTTTTTATCGATTCCTTTGTAAATAACAAACCAGTAATTTTCCTTAGGCGGCTTTGGGTACTGCCAGGTAATTTTTATTGACTTGGAAGTTGAATCAAAAAAAGTTTCCAAATCCTGAACATCTGGCCTTTACCCGGTAACAAAAGGTCTGCCGTTAACGCTCATTGACCTCGGTGAATGAAGACCTGAGCTGTCAACTGCTTCTATTACGTACTCGTAAGTGATTCTTTTAATTACCGCAGTATCGAAATAGCAACTTTCTATTGAATCCACGGATGCAATTGTCATCCACTTACTATTATTTTGCTCTTTCCTTAATAAAAATTGATGCGCTACATCTTCACTGCTGCTTAATGCCCACCTAAGTGCAACACTAGTATCTGAAACAACGACATTGGTA
>JBJKQE010000251.1:0-7676 GCA_046705645.1 Ignavibacteriaceae bacterium
ATGGGAATAAGGCATAAAAAGTTTCCGGTTGAAGGAATTCAATTTCACCCGGAATCAATATTAACATTAGAAGGTAAAAACATAATAAATAATTGGTTGGCATCATGATAAAAGAATATTTACAAAAAGTTATAGATAACAAGGATCTTACTTTTCAAGAATCCTTTGATTCAATGAGCGAAATAATGAGCGGTAATGTGAACAACTCTCATCTTGCCGGATTTTTAATCGCTTTAAAAAAGAAAGGTGAAACACCTTCCGAAGTTGCAGGCTTTGCAAAAGCAATGCAGGAAAAAGGCATAAAAATTAATTGCGATGATGAAAATGTAATCGACGTTTGCGGAACAGGCGGAGATAATTCCGGCAGCTTTAATATATCTACTGCAACTTCATTTGTTGTAGCTGGAGCCGGGATAAAAGTTGCTAAACATGGGAACCGATCTATTTCCAGCAAGAGCGGCAGCGCTGATGTACTTCAATCTTTAGGTATAAACATCAATTTAACTAAAGAACAATCCGAGGAAGCTTTAAACAATATCGGGATAGCTTTTTTGTTTGCTCCTTTGTATCACCCTGCTATGAAATATGCCGCAACTGTCAGAAAAGAATTAGGAATGAAAACTGTTTTTAATATGCTTGGCCCTTTAACAAATCCGGCAGGAGTAAAGAAACAAATAATCGGAACCTTCAATTTGCAAGCGGCAAAGACAATGGCTGAGGCTGCAAAATATCTCGATCTCCAAAAAGTATGTTTCCTCTGCAGTATTGATAAATATGATGAAATTTATTTAGGTGATGTTACAGAAATACATGAATATAATTATGGGAAAGAAATTAAGACATACAATATTTCTAATGAGACATTTGGTTATCCGAGAATTTCACATAAAGATATAAAAGGTGATTCACCCGAACTTAATGCACAAATAATTTTAGATATATTTAATAATAAAAGCAAGAATGGTGCATTTCACACTGTAGCGGCAAATGCTGCCCTTGCACTTTATGCGGCAGATTTTTCCGGTAATTTAGCTGAATGTCAGAAAGCGGCTGAAGATTCTATTTTAAAAGGTGCTGCTTTAGCAAAGTTAAATGATTTAATTTTATTCAGCCAAAAATACGCCGCTTAATTATTGTTTTAATTTAATTTGAGAATAAAATTGAATATACTTGACGAAATTCTTGAAGTAAAAAAATCCGAAGTAAAAGAATTGAGAGATAAATATACTTTCAATTCATTCCGCGATATGGAATTTTATAATAAAAAATCTTTAAGCTTTTATGATAAGACTAAGCTGAATGGCAATATTTCAATTATTTCCGAAATAAAAAAAGCCAGCCCTTCAAAAGGAATAATTAGAAAAGATTTCAGCCACCTAAAAATTGCAGAAATTTATTTTCAGGAAGCAGTTGATGCAGTTTCAGTGCTTACAGATAAAAAATTCTTCCAGGGTAATATTTCTTACCTTTATGATATTGCAAAAATTAAGCAAACTCCCCTGCTGCGTAAAGACTTTATTATCGATGAGTTTCAAATTCTTGAAGCAAAAGCTTTCGGTGCTGATTTAATTTTATTAATATGTGAAGCACTAGCCAAAAATCAAATCCGGGATTTAACACAATCCGCCTTGGAAACAGGCATGGAAGTTTTGCTTGAGCTTCATTCTGATGAACAATTAAGTAAGGTAGATTTTCAATTAAATAATATAATCGGTGTTAATAACCGTAATCTTGAAGATTTCTCAGTCAATCTTTCAACAACTAAAATAATTGCAAATCATTTACCGGATGATGTAATCCTTGTTTCGGAGAGCGGAATAAGTAGAAAGGAAAACATAGATTTTATTCGTTCGGCAGAGGCAAATGCTGTTTTGGTTGGAGAACATTTAATGAAGGCCGATAATATAAAATCAAAACTAAAAGAGCTTAAGCGGTGGTGTTCAGATGAAAGTTAAAGTATGCGGAATAAATAATTTAAATGATGCTTTGCTTTGTCAATCGTTTGGCGCTGATGCTTTGGGATTCATATTTTATCCGGGAAGCAAAAGATATATTTCTCCGGTTGATGCTTCAAAAATAATCGAAAATCTTTCACCGTTTATTATGAAAGTTGGCGTATTCGTAAATGAATCTTCTGAAAGGATCAGCAGCATCGCATCAAAATTAAAATTGAATGCAGTACAACTGCACGGAGATGAAACTCCAAAGTTTATAAATGAAGTTAATTTCCCTGTAATTAAAAGCTTTAGAATTACAGATCGTTTTGATTTTTCAAACCTTAATGAATATAAAAATGTATATTATTTACTGGATTCATTTTCAATATCTCAATTTGGCGGTACAGGTAACAAATTTGATTGGAAATTAATCCCCGAAAATTTAAAGAGTAAAATAATTCTAGCCGGTGGAATATCTGCTGATAATATCGAAGAGATATTTACCAAAATTAAACCAGCAGCCGTTGATTTATCTTCATCTTTGGAGTCTGAACCAGGCAAGAAAGATAAAGATAAAGTACAAGAGTTTTTTAGGAAGTTGAATTCTTTAAATATTATGTCATAATTCAATAAAGGAAGTACTAAATTGCTCTATTTTTATATTGTTAAATCCAAATTTCAAAACAATAAAACAATTTAACAATATGACAATTTCAGCTTTATTTATGTAATTAAAAACTAAGACTAAATAACTTCTGAATAATAAGTTAATATTAACGAGGGAAATTTATGTTAGTTATAATGAAACTGGATTCTCCCAGAAAAGATATTGATAATGTAAAAAATAAAATTATTGAAAAAACCTGCATACCTCATGAAATCCCAGGAGCAAGTAAGCTTGGAATAGGAATTACGGGACCGACTAATATTCTTAATGAAGAAGACTTTTTGACAATGGACTCGGTTGATGATGTAATAAGAGTTACGAAGCCTTACAAGCTTGTAAGCAGGGAAATGAAAAATGAAGACACTATTATAAGAATGAATGGTGTAAGCATCGGAGGAAATGAATTAACAATTATTGCAGGCCCTTGTTCTGTTGAAAGCAGGCAGCAGCTGTTCGATATCGCCGGAGATTTGAAGGAAATGGGAATAAGGTTTTTGCGGGCAGGCGCTTATAAACCAAGATCGAGTCCATATTCATTTCAAGGATTAAAGGAAAAAGGTTTAGAATATTTATTAGATGTAAAAAAAGAACTTGGACTGATGGTTGTAACCGAGGTAAAGGATACTAAAACAATTCAGCTAATTTCTGAGGTTGCTGATATAATTCAAATCGGTGCAAGAAACATGCAAAATTTTTCTTTACTGGAAGAAGCCGGTAAATTGAAAAATACTATTCTACTTAAACGGGGAATGGCTGCGACTATTGAGGATTTGCTTATGAGTGCAGAATACATTTTATCCCAGGGTAATTTTAATGTGATTTTATGCGAAAGAGGTATTCGCACTTTCGAAACAATGACCAGAAATACTTTAGATTTAAATGCAGTTCCAATGATAAAAAAACATTCTCACCTTCCGATTATTGTTGATCCCTCACACGGGATTGGAATTTGGGATAAAGTTTCTCCGATGGCAATGGCAGCAATTGCTTGCGGCGCAGACGGATTAATAATTGAAGTTCACAATCATCCTGAGAAAGCTTTATCCGACGGGTTCCAATCATTAACACCAAAAAATTTTAAGAAACTTTTAGAAAAAATCGAGCAGTTGGCGCCAATTGTCGATAGAAAGATAAATAGTTATGCAGCAGTCAATTGATTATAATTTTCCGGATATTTACGGCCGATTTGGCAAGTATGGAGGTAAGTATGTTCCCGAAACATTAATTACCCCTCTTAAAGAATTGGAAGAAGTTTACAATGAATTAAATCAAAGCTGGGAATTTCAAAATGAATTGGATAAATTAAATAGAGAATACAGCGGACGTCCTACACCGCTTACATTTGCAGAAGGATTAACCAAACATTATAACCGGGCAAAAATTTATTTAAAGCGCGAAGATCTTTGTCATACCGGCGCTCATAAAATAAATAATGCGCTTGGACAAATTCTCCTTGCAAAAAAATTAGGGAAGAAAAGAATAATTGCGGAAACCGGCGCAGGGCAGCATGGAGTTGCGGTTGCTACTGTTTGTGCAAAGTTCGGGATGAAATGTTTTGTTTATATGGGCGAAGTAGATATAGAAAGACAAAGGCTAAATGTTTTCAGAATGAAGCTTCTGGGTGCAGAAGTTATCCCGGTAAAATCAGGCAGCAGAACACTTAAAGATGCAACAAATGAGGCAATCAGAGATTGGGTAACGAACGTAAATGACACACATTATATCATTGGTTCTGTAGTCGGTCCTCATCCGTATCCGATGATGGTACGTAATTTCCAATCCGTAATCGGCAAAGAAGCAAAAGAACAAATTCATAATGCGGAAAATGGACATCCAGATTATATTGTTGCATGTGTAGGAGGCGGCAGTAATGCAATTGGAATTTTTTATCCTTTTATAAATTCAAATGTTAAGCTTATCGGAGTGGAAGCCGCAGGCTACGGAATCAAAACAAATAAGCATTGCGCTACTTTAACTTTGGGACGTGAAGGAATATTTCAAGGTATGAAAACTTACCTTCTACAAAGTGAAGAAGGACAGGTTTCCGAAGTCCATTCAATCTCTGCCGGATTAGACTATCCCGGCGTCGGACCTGAACATAGCTTTTTTAAAGATGAAATAATTGCAGATTACTATTCGGTTACTGATGACGAAGCAATCAAAGCCACTGAATTACTTTCACGGGAGGAAGGAATAATTCCTGCTTTAGAATCCGCGCATGCCGTTGCTTACTTGGAATATCTTATGCCGAAAACTAAAAATAATGAAATTGTCATAGTTAATGTAAGCGGACGAGGCGATAAAGATTTAAATACAATCAAAGACAAATTAGGATATTAAATGTCATTTATTGAAGATTATATATCGAATAAAAATAACTCAAATGAAAAGGTACTTTCTGTTTTTCTAACCGCAGGATTTCCTTGTAAAAATAATTTTACCAACCTTGCAGTTAAAATACTTGAAGCCGGTGCTGATATGCTTGAGATCGGATTCCCTTTTAGTGATCCTTTAGCCGATGGACCGATTATTCAGCATTCTTCTCAAGCTGCTTTAGAAAATGGAGTTAATCTTAAAGAGACGTTTGAATTTATAAAAGAGATAAGAAAACAAACCGATAAACCTTTAATAATGATGGGTTATGCAAACCCGGTTTTATCATATGGAATTAAAAAATTTTCCGAAGAAGCAAAAGCGGCAGGCGTAAATGGGGTAATTATTCCTGATATCCCTATAGAAGAATATGATAACTTTTTTGATGATAATTTTAATAGAATCGATAAAATTCTTCTAATTACACCTACTACACCGGATGATAGAATAAAATTAATTGATAAAAAAAGCAGCGGTTTTGTTTATTGCGTTTCAGTAAGCGGAACAACAGGCTTTCATCATCAAGATAAATCCGGTAGTATATATTTTATTAAACGAACTCGTTCACTTGTAAAAAAGAATAAAACATTAGTTGGATTCGGTATTTCAAATGGACATGATGCAAAAGATTATGCTCCGTATTGTGATGGTGTAATTGTGGGAAGCGCAATAATTAAATCATTAATGAATGATGACGAAGATTTTAGTCAAACTTTAAAACTTGTTTCGGAAATAAGAAAAAGTTTGATTTAGTTACTTAATTGTTTTTCATGGCAAATTAGACTCATCTATTTAAGGAAATTAATTTCTATGATAGGATACATGATGCCCGAAACCGGATATTCTTGAGCTTAATGTATCAAATTTATTAAAAAATCTATAAATATGATTTTATCCAAAACTTTCCTTAATTTAGCAACAAGCGGAAATACTTTAATAATCAAAAATAAAATATGAAAAAGATAAAATTAATATCCTGGAATGTTAACGGTTTAAGAGCTGCATACAAAAAAGGATTTCTAGATTGGCTCTCAAAAGAAAATCCCGACATCCTTTGTATTCAGGAAACCAAAGCACATGAAGAACAGCTTTCAGGTGATTTAAGAAATGTAAATGGTTATCAATCCTATTTTTGTTCAGGTGAACGCAAAGGCTACAGCGGTGTTGCACTCTATACAAAAATTAAACCCCTCGATATAAAGAAAGGATTCGGTAAAAAGAAGTTTGATAATGAAGGAAGAATTTTAATTGCCGAGTATCCGGATTTTACCTTGTTCAATATTTATTATCCGAATGGAAAAGCCAGCCAGGAAAGACTTCAATTCAAAATGGATTTTTATGATGCTTTTTTCGACTATACAAAAAAATTAAAAAAGGCCGGTAAAAAAATAATTATCTGCGGAGATGTAAATACAGCTCATAAAGAAATTGATATCGCCCGTCCGAAAGAAAATTCGACAGTGTCGGGCTTTCTTCCCGAAGAAAGAGCCTGGATAGATAAATTTCTTGAAGCAGGCTACCTTGATACTTTCCGGCTTTTTAATTCGGAACCAAATAACTATACCTGGTGGGATATGGTTACGCGAGCAAGGGAAAGAAACGTCGGCTGGCGCATAGACTATTTCTTTGCTTCAGACGACATAAAAGATAAAATTAAAAATGCTTTTATTTTAAGTGACGTTATGGGCTCGGACCATTGCCCCATAGGTATTGAGTTAGAATCTAAAATTTAATTTATTATTTAACTTTTACAATCATCTCAATTTCTACGGGTGCATTCAGCGGCAATTCATTAACACCAACAGCACTTCTAACATGTTTTCCATTTTCACCAAAAATTTTGCCAATTAATTCGGATGCACCATTTGCAACTTTCGGCTGATCAGTAAAATTTTCTGAACTATTTACAAATGCCGTAAGCTTTACTATTCTTTCTATGTTATCGAGATTTCCAATAACACCTTTAATTGCACCCAAACAATTTAAAGCGCAAATCTCAGAAGCAGTTCTGCCTTCTTCAATTGAGATAAAGTCTCCTAATTTCCCGGTATATTTCAGTTCTCCTTTAATCATTGGCAATTGACCAGCAGTGAATACTAAATTATCTAATTTTAATGCCGGGATATAAGCGGCTAAAGGTTTCGGAGCTTCCGGTAATGTAAATCCTAATTCTTTTATTTTTTCTTCTATCATATAAACTCCTTTTTTATAGAGTAAAGATTTTATTATTTTTAATCAGATTAATGATTAAAAAAATGATTTTCAATTTAAAGGATTATAATTATGACTGAAAGTAAATTTAAAGAATTTGTAGAAATTGTAAAAAGATTAAGAAAAGAATGTCCCTGGGACAAGGAGCAGACTAATGATTCCATAAAAGCCGCTACAATTGAAGAAACATATGAATTTGTAGAAGCAATCGACAAAAAAGATTCTGAAGAAATGAAGAGTGAACTTGGAGATTTGTTTTTCCATGTAATTTTTCATGCTGTAATTGCAGAAGAAGAAAATAAATTTAACCTGGATGAGGTTATTGATTCGATAAAAGAAAAGCTTATAAGACGCCATCCTCACGTTTTTGGTGAAATTAATGTTAAGGATTCGGAGGATGTTAAACGAAATTGGGAGGCAATAAAACTTACAGAGGGAAGAGATTCGGTTTTAGATGGAGTTCCTGAAAAACTTCCATCACTCCACAG
>JBJKQE010000252.1:0-4119 GCA_046705645.1 Ignavibacteriaceae bacterium
GTTGTAATGGAATTTGAAAATGCAAAAGATAATAATCTTGGTATGCCTATGCCGGAAGGAAAAGTAAGAGTTTATAAATCCGATGGTGAAAGTCTTGAATTTATCGGTGAGGATATGATCGATCATACACCAAAAGATGAAAAAGTAAGATTAAAAATCGGCGATGCATTTGATATAACTGCAAACGAAATTCAGACCGATAATAAAAGAATTAGCGACAAGGTTTCGGAACAAGCTTATGAGATAACTTTTAAAAATCACAAAACAGAGGATGTGGTTGTTGAAGTTCAAAGATATCTGGGATTAAACTGGGAAGTTTTAAATTCATCGATTAATTATCAAAAGAAAGATTCGCAGAATATAATCTTCAAAGTTCCTGTACCTAAAGATGGAAAGACTGTACTTAGTTTTAGAATAAGATATGTTTATTAATCTTTAGTTTAAAAATTACAATTAAAAAACCGGACTTTTGAGATTCTATTTTTAGTAACAAGTCCGGTTTTAATTTATCATTAAATATTTCAATCCAGTTTAACAGTTTTTTCCACAGCATTCAGCAATGTATCGTCCTTTATTAAATCAGCAACTTTTTTAACATCACTAAATAAAAGGCGATCGCTATCAAGAGGCTTAATAGCTTTACGAATTTCATTATATGCAGCAGAAGTTCCAATTCCGGGTTTATGCGGTTTCAAAAATTCTAACGCTTGTGCAGCAGTCATTAACTCAATTGCCAAAACATTTTCAAGATTCTGCATTATACGATAGCATTTTTGTGCGGCTATGGATCCCATTGAATTATGATCTTCCTGGTTTGCTGAAGTCGGGATAGAATCAACACTTGCGGGGTGGGCTAAAACTTTATTTTCGGAAACAAGGCTGGCAGCAGTGTATTGAGCAATCATCAAGCCGGAATTAAGTCCGCCGTTGTTTGCTAAAAATCTCGGCAGTCCGCTTAATGCACCATTCACCATTCTTTCAACTCTTCTTTCCGAAACATTTGCCAACTCGGACAAAGCAATTCCCATAAAGTCCATTGCTAAAGCCATTGACTGACCATGAAAATTGCCGCCTTCGATATGTTCTTCAGTATCCGGGAAAATAATCGGATTATCATTAACAGAATTGATTTCAATCTTTACTCTTGAGCAGACATAATCGATTGCGTCTCTTGATGCACCGTGTATTTGAGGCACACAGCGAATTGAATATGCATCCTGAACACGAATATCTCCCTTTAAATGCGACTTTCTAATATCGCTGTTTTTAATAAGTGATAACACATTTTTTGCTGTGGTAATCTGTCCAGGGAATGGTCTGAGTCGATGAAGCTTTGGATCGAAAGCTTTATCAGTTGCTCTTAATGCTTCATGTGAAAGTGATGCACTGATATCGGCCATTTTAATTAACTTTCTCGCTCTGATTGAAATAAAAGAGGCAAATGAAGTCATCATCTGCGTGCCATTAATTAGAGCGAGTCCTTCTTTAGCCTGCAAAGTAACCGGTTTCAATTTATACTTCTTTAAACCGGCAGATGCAGAAATAATTTTTGCCGAGGATGCATTTTCAGACATTACATCATTTACTATTTGAACTCTGCCTTTCCCTATCATCGCAAGGACGAGATGAGATAGTTGAACCAGGTCGCCGCTCGAGCCGACTGATCCTTGAGAGGGTACAACAGGAATAATATTAAGCTTCATCATTTTAATAAGAAGGTTAAGCGTTTCCAATCTGATACCTGAATATCCTCTTGCAAGTGCATTTAATCTGAGAAGCATCATTATTTTCACAATCATCGGAGGAAGGTTTTCACCGCAGCCTACTGCATGACTTAAAATCAAATTTTTTTGAAGCTTTTGAATATTTTCTTTTGAAATTTTTACATTGGAAAATTCTCCAAAGCCGGTTGTAACGCCGTAAATTGATTCCTCTTTGTTCACCCATTTTTCTACAAGGTCACGGGATTTTTTAATTTTTCTTAAAGATTCTTGGGATAAAATTATTTCAGGATTATCATATAGAAATGATTCTATCTGCTCCAAAGTAAGTGATTTACCATCAATGATAAGTTTATTTTTGGCCATAAATAATTTTTTTTATTTTTTCTGAATTTTCTTTTCTTGTTCTATAAGTTATCTGCATTGTGTTTTTGTTGTACTTTGTAGATAGCACTTCCGCAAGAGAATGTATTACCGCTGCTTTTTTTGTTTCAACAAGTCCTAGATTTATTCTTTCTTCAACATAAGATTCTTCCACAATATTCAAAATCATTTCTTTAAGTTTTAGTATATTTAATCCCCGATGGGCTGAAATAATAATGCTGTTGTCAAAATGATTCATTGCATACTGAATTTTATGTTTGTCGGAAACCAGATCAATTTTATTTAAAACTTTTATTAATGTTTTTTTATTGCAATCCAGATCTTTTAAAGTTTGATCTACAACCCGAATATGATCTTCATAAAACGGATGCGAAAAATCCACAACATGAAGAATTATATCCGCATCTCTCACTTCATTAAGTGTACTCTTAAAAGAAGCAACAAGATGAGGAGGTAATTTTCTAATAAAACCCACAGTGTCGCTAAGTAATATTTTCTGACTATTTCCAACATCAAATGTTCGAGTAGTTGAATCAAGTGTTGCGAATAATTTATTTTCGGCCAATACTTCCGCATTAGTTAATATATTAAATAAAGTTGATTTGCCTGCATTTGTATATCCGACCAGAGAGATTCTTGTAAGATCTTTTCTGCCCTGACTTTGGGTCTTTCGCTGTGATTCAATCTTTGTTAATTTTTCTTTTAATAAACTTATTCTATTTCTAATAATTCTACGGTCAGTTTCAATCTGTGTTTCACCAGGCCCTTTGGTTCCAATTCCGCCGAATTGTTTCGAAAGGTGAGTCCATGCCCTAGTCAATCTTGGAAGCATATATTGAAGCTGTGCTAACTCAACTTGTGTTTTCGCTTCCTTAGTTTTAGCCCGCGATGCAAAAATATCAAGTATCAGTCCGCTCCGATCAACTATTTTCCTCTCTAATAAATTTTCCAGATTTCTAACTTGAACCGGTGATAAATCATCATCAAATATAATTAAATTTACTTCATTTGTTTCTGCAAGCTGAGCTAATTCTTCAGCTTTACCTTTACCGATATAATATGCGGGGTCGGGATTATTTTTATCTTGAGTAATTTTCATTATGGTTTCTGCACCGGCAGTCAGCGCCAATTCTTCTAATTCTGAAAGATGTTCTTCAACAATTTCTCTGTTAAATTCTCTAGTATTTAATGCTACTAAAATTGCCCGTTCCGTTGTCTTCTTTGGTATTTCGATCATCTAAGTTATCTTTTCTTTCACCTATGATAATTATTAAATATTGAATTTAATTTCTAAAAATTAATGTTAAGTATCTTTTCTGAGTTATTTATTTTTCCCTGAAACCTCAACCAATTCCTTTTTTGCATTTCTTGCAACTGCCATTTCCACTACCGCCAATATAATAACTAATAAAATAAAATATCGCCAAAGTTCCGAGCCGAATCTTGATTGAAGAACAATTTTAGCAGGGTCTTCATTCTTAGTTACATTAATAAATTTCCCTTTGAAATCAATTTTATTAAGATAGTTTTCAAAATCTTTAATAGTTAAATATTTAGTAACAGATTCAAGGGGATCAGTGTTTACTGAAAATTCATTAATTATATTTTTCCCTGAATAAACTTTATAATTTCCTGTAAGATCTGTTTTATTATACTCAATATAATTAGAATTCGCCTGATCTTGAAGATTTATATAATCCTCTGAATTATCCGGTCTATCAATTTTAATTTGAGGTGAAATGTTATTCCTAAGATCGATTATCACATTTTTACCAGCTAATGTTTGATCATCAGTCCTATCTTTTGAGGCAAGATAATATACTGATTTATTTATTAGCGGGGCAAATATAGTTTTAAGAGGAAAATTGCTCCAGCTTAAAACCGGTGCCGTATTTAATATGAATATTTTTCCTTTACAGCTTTTAAATTCACTTAAAAATGATGAGCCATCCATCAATGAAATTATGCTTTCTCCTTTACCTTCTGTATTCATTTTGAAATGATAATAAACTTC
>JBJKQE010000253.1:0-2877 GCA_046705645.1 Ignavibacteriaceae bacterium
ATAATTTTTTAATATGAGCCAAAGCGCTTGTGTATTTAAGTACTGAACGCAATACTTCCAGCTTATTTGGTTCAATAATAAAATTATTGTCGATTTTTATTTTCTTGTCAACATATCTCGAAAGCAAACCGGATGAAGTATCATTAAGATCACTCCAATTTATTGTCTCAATTTTTTTCATAATATCCGCTTCGCTCATCGATTCCACTCCGTTAACTACATAATCGCTGGGATCAAAAGTGAAAGTTTTATAACCGGCTTTCATCATCAAGTCAATATCGTCAGTAGTTTTTAGATGATCGGCATCAGCCCCAAATCCTTCTTTATACCCTTCCTGAAATACTGCCCAGACAGCTGCGTCCATTACATCCTCAGGTGTTCTGTTTGTGCGGGTAAGTTCTCTTATTGATTGCTGAGCAAAAATTGGGCGGAAGTTATGTCCCTTTAACGACCGTATATGGCCTGCATTAGCAACTCCAAGTCTATCTCCAAATCCAAATGAATCGATCAAACCAAGAGGAATAGCACATGTAAAAGGAAATATTTTCTGAATTGCCAAAGCATTGTGATGATTCAAAGGACATTCCTTTATTTTAATATTATCTCCAAATCCTTTTGAATCAATATATTCTCCTTCAAATTTATCCTGAAGCTTCTTATCATTTGACGATGAAGCTATATAAAGGAATTTGCCATCGTTTTCATAACCTACAAATATAACAGCATCATTATACTCTTCAATTGAATGCGGATAATATTTTATTTTATTGAGAACGCCAAATTCAATGGGGCTATTATCTTTGTATTCCTTTTCTTTAAATAATTTAGTTTTTATTAAATTTCCTTTCATTAGCACACCTATTTAAATAATTTGTATAAAAAAATAAAAATGATATTTCAATCCCCCAATTAATTGCGCGATTTTGAATTTACTTTAATCGAATTGTTTGATTAGACTAAAAAGAAATTTTCACTTTTGTCGATACTTTAAATATCGTCCAGTAAGAAAAAGCTTCTATTTTACTTACTGGACAATTAATTTTATTTCAAAAATTTCTCTTTAGAATGAATTGAAAATTATATTTTTGCCGGTTCCATGTTCGGAACAAGGAGATGGAATATCAGCAAGGCTAACAAATAAACCGTACCACATATAATGAATAATAGTAAATAATGACCTGTCAGTTGAATGATAAATCCGGCTGCAGTTGCAATCAGCATACCGCCAATTGAACCTGCGGTTCCTCCCATCCCAACAACTGACCCGACAGCTTTTTTAGGGAACATATCGGATGCTGTAGTAAAAATATTTGCGGACCAGCCTTGATGTGAAGCCGCTGCTAACCCGATAAGAAATACAGCCCACCATTCTGGCACACTTGATGCAAATACGATCGGAACAATTAAGATTGCACAAATAAGCATTACAGTCTTTCGGCCTTTATTTATACTCCATCCTCTTTTTATAAATGCTCCAGAAAGCCAGCCGCCGCCAATGCTGCCGATACTTGTCATTGTATAAATAACAACTAAGGGAAGACCTATATGAGCAAGATCCAAACCATAACGTTGGTTCAAAAACAAAGGCAGCCAGTAAAGATAGAACCACCAGATTGGATCTGTTAAAAATTTCCCGATTAAAAATGCCCAGGTTTGTCTGTACTTTAATAGTTTCAACCACGGTATTTTAACCACCTCTTCTTCGGGAGGATCGCTATTGATGTAAGCTAATTCTTCCTTCGAAACTTGTTTATGCTTCTCAGGAATTTCATACTTCCATATCCAAAAAACTAACCAGATAAATCCGAGTAAGCCAGTAAAAATAAATGCTTCCTGCCAGCCCCAAGTTAGTGTTATCCAGGGAACAAGAATTGGCGCAATTACCGCTCCTATGTTTGCACCGGAATTAAATAGACCGGTTGCTAAAGCCCTTTCCTTTTTAGGAAACCATTCGGCAGTTGATTTAATTGCTGCCGGAAAGTTTCCGGATTCACCTAAACCTAAAGTAAACCTTGCAAATCCGAATTCGAATGCCGTTTTTGCAAGAGCATGTCCCATTGCGGCAACGCTCCAGACAATCATTGTAACCAGGTAACCGATTTTAGTACCTACCTTATCCATAAATCTTCCAAATAAAAGTAAACCGATTGCATATGCTGCCTGGAAGGCTGTAACTATATAACCGTAATCAATGTCATTAAAACCTATATCATGTTTTAGAGTCGGTGCAAGCAGGCCGATAACCTGCCGATCAATGTAATTTATTGTTGTCGCAAAAAATAGCAAAGTGCAAATAGTCCATCTATATCTGCTGGCTGAAGGTTTTGTTGGAGAAACTATAGAACCGGCTGTATTATTTTCCATTTTTTTACTCTTTTATTTATGGATTGAATTAAAAATTTTCAAATGAATAATTGCAAAATTATTTTAATAAAAACATCTTTTTAGTTATTGTTAAACTGCCGGATTTCAATTTATAAAGATAAATACCGGAAGGCAGATCTTTAGCATTAAAAATTATTTCATGTTCCCCAGAAGATAAAACTTGATTAACTAAAGATGCTACTTTTTGTCCTAACAAATTATAAACTACCAGATTTGTAAAATCATTTTTGGTCAAACTAAATTTTATTTTTGTTGAAGGATTAAATGGATTCGGATAATTCTGATACAACTCAAAAACCATTGGAGATTGATTCTTATTTAAACTTATATTTGTAGCTGACCCGCTTTCATAAGCTCCAAGATCAGGAGCTTTTCCACTGTAAGGAATACCTACATCAACACCTGCATCAATTAGAGGACTGCCTGAAGCTAATCTGAAAAAATTGTTCACTTGAAGACTTCCGTCTTCATTTCGTACAGCAACAGCTAAAG
>JBJKQE010000254.1:0-3102 GCA_046705645.1 Ignavibacteriaceae bacterium
ACCCCAAACTGGCTCCTATTAAAGCGGCAATATTCCCGCTGGTTAATAAAGACGGTATGCCGGAAATTTCGAGAAACATAGAAAAAGATTTAAGGAAAAACCTGCGCGTATTTTATGATGATAAAGGCGCAGTAGGAAGAAGGTATAGGCGCCAGGATGAAGCGGGTACACCTTTTTGTATAACCGTCGATACCCAGACCTTATCAGATCAGACAGTTACCGTTAGAGAACGTGATTCAATGGAACAGGTTAGAGTTTCTTCGGATAAGATATTAATATACTTGCTTGAAAAACTAGCAGCCAGTTAAGGAAGAAATTTTTTAGTTAACCATCAATGAAATTGCGAAGATTATTAATTTTAGTTTTATTTTCTTTCTCTGCGGTAAATATATTCCCGCAAAATGCTGCTTTCAACTCGGTTGTTGTTCACGGTATTAAGGAAATTTATAATCTTCAGTTTACCAGCGCCGATAAGATTTTCAATAATATAATTGAATCATATCCCAATAAACCCCAGGGAAAATTTTTTCTAGCAATGATAGATTGGTGGAAAATTCTTGTTGATCCCGACAACGAATCTTACGATGAAATTTTCTATAAAAAACTTGATAAAGTGATAAACCAGTGTGATGATATTTTAGATAAAAATCCCGATAACGAAGATGCATTATTTTTTAAAGGTGGCGCAATAGGTTTTAGAGGAAGGCTGCGAGCTTTTAGAGACAGCTGGTTTAAAGCTGCTAATGACGGGAGGGAAGCTCTACCATTAGTAGAAAAAGCATGGAAATTAGATCCTAAGAATGTTGATGTACAGCTTGGATTCGGAATTTACAATTATTACGCTGCTGTTATTCCCAATGATTATCCATTAATTAAACCGCTGATGATATTTTTCCCTCCCGGTAATAAAGAAAAAGGAATTGAGCAATTAAAAAATGTAGCATGGAATGGACTATATGCTAAATATGAAGCCAGATATTTTTTAATGACTCTGTATTTTAATTATGAGAAGGACCAAGATAAAGCAGGAAAATGGGCTAAAATGTTAACTACCGATTTCCCTGATAATCCTGTATTCGAAAGATGGAGCGGAAGAATAGCCGTTAAAAAAGGTAACTATTTCGCCGCCGATTCAATTTTTAGAGATGTATTGAAAAAAGCAGATAAAAATTATTTTGGTTATAATAATCCCAATGCCAGACGTGAAGCAGATTACTATATTGCTTTTAAAGCTAAAATGGTTGGCGATCTTACAACGGCAAAAAATTATTTCGAACAATGTGCGAAGTATTCACAAATAACCGATAAAAAGGGAGCATCGGGATTTATGATTAACTCTTATTTATATTTAGGAAATATAGACGATGCTCTGGGTAATAGGAATGAGGCAATCGGTTATTATAAAAAATTATTGAATCTTAATGAATTCGGCAATTCACATAAACTGGCTGAAAAATATCTTAAACAGCCATATAAACAATAGTTCAAGTACTCAATTTAGAGAGATGTAGAGACACTAATTCTATGTAATCCTCCTACTAATCCCATAGAAGAAAATCCGTAATCGAATTCATAATTAGATATAACTGCGCCAAAACCAACGTTGAAACCGGCAAGACCTGCAAAAGAACCGATGGTTAAATCGTTTCTAACGCCATTATTGTATCCGAATCTTAATCTAAGGACTCTGCTTAAATAAAACTCAGCTCCTAAACTAAAAGCATTGAATTTTTTTAAGAAGTTCCCTTTATTTTCATTAAGATTGTGAAAATCTAGTGAAAGCCGTAAAGGCAGATGTTCCATTTTTTTTGAAACGCCTAAAACAATATCAAACGGAAGATCTTCTCTGGTAGAATAATATTCGGATAACTGTATGCCGGCATTTAATACTGCAAAACCAATATCCGTCATCGCCGATGGAATTGCATAATGTAGACCCAAATCGAGTGCGACTGCGCTGGATGATCTATCAGCAATTGAGGAATATATAAACTTTACATTTGCACCGTAGTAATAGTTTTCACCCAAAGAATTAGAATATCCTAGTATAAAGGCAGTTTCTCCGGCACCAAACTGACCGGTTTTATTTCCATTTTCGTCGGCTTGGGTAAATGTTCCGTAATTTATATAACTTACTGCAGCACCAATTCTGCCCACTCCTTTCCACTCTGTAGAATATGAAAGACTTGCAAGATTTATATCTAATAGATGCTTTACAAAAGAAAAGGAAATAGGATTTTTCTGAAGAAGACTTAATCCGGCAGGATTATAAAAAATAACATCCGGATCATCATTATTCGCAACAAATGTACCACCTAAAGCGGCTGCTCTAGCACTTAAATCTAGGTTTAAAAATTGGTAAGTTTGGCTGAAAGAATTGTTGTACGAAAAAAGCGTGAATAATGCTGTAATTAAAATAAATGATATTATTTTCTTCATAAAAATCCTAAAATTTCCGTTCTTATTTAATTATAATTATGAATAAAGACAAGGCAAATGTTTTCATCAAAAAAAGTAAAAGGCTAGGACAAAAATAAATATAATTTACTTACAAATCATAAGGCTTTCTAATTTTAAATTGAGGTAATTATTTATTCAACTTAATCCTTGTTAAACGAAACGTCATTTCTTAATTTTAACTATTAAGATATTAATCTTTAGAAACAATAATATATTATCTTTTAATTTTACAAAAGACTATTTTCAAAATATAATTATTTTTTAATAGTAAGGGATTTGTTAATTCATAATAGGATGAGAAGTAATAATGATAAAAATATTCAAGATTTATGAATAATAATTTTCAATTTTCCAATTTTCATAAAAAGAGAATGAATTTTTTTTTCATTTTATTAATATTTTTATCAACACGGCTTGTTCAAAGTCAGACAAAAAGTAATTTAGAAATATTCTTTACACTTATTGATTCGGCAGTAGCGACAGCTTCAAATCAAATTCCTGCTGACAAAAAAAACATTAAACTGGATTTAAAACTTGGAAATTCTTATTCAATTTTTGAAAACAGAATAATTTCCGATTTTTCAAAAGAAGGTAAAAAAATTGTTCCGGCTGATTCATCAAAAGCAAATGCTTTAACATTAA
>JBJKQE010000255.1:0-2885 GCA_046705645.1 Ignavibacteriaceae bacterium
TTCGATGCTCATAAAGACGAAGTGGATGATTTGAAACCGATCATAAAAGAATTAATGGAAAATGCACTTCCCATGAAAGTTCCTATCCTGGTTGAAACAGGAGTCGGTGATAATTGGCTGGATGCCCATTAATAAAATTTTAAGTTTATAATGCTTTTTGAAAAAAAGAAATGAATATTAATCCTTATAATATAACTAAAATACTATGCATCAAACCTCGCGGAATCGGTGACATAGTATTATCAACAATCGTGTTGGATAATTTGATTTCTTACTTCCCTTCTGTAAAAGTTGATTATTTAACGGAAGATTTTGCCAAATCGTCTGTAGAAAATAATCCTCTTGTCAATAAAGTTTTGACTATGAAAAAAAAGGAGTTCCCTTTAAAAACTTCTTTTAAAGTTAGAAAAGAAAAGTATGACTTAATTCTCGATCTTTGGTCGAATCCGAGAAGTGCGCAAATTACATTCCTTTCCGGCGTTAAGTATAGAACCGGGTTCGCATACAGAGGAAGAAAATATGCGTATAATATTTTAGCCTCATCGGATAGAGGCGATCATCATTCTGCAGAACATAATCTTGAATTGCTAAAAGCTTTGAATATCCCTATAATTTCCAAGCGGATCTATTATTTTACGTCGGATAAAGAGGACAACTTTGGCAAAATATTTTTTGAAAAAAATATTCCTTCCGACTATTCGATAATCGGTATAATACCTTCAGGCGGATGGCCTTCAAAAAGATGTGATAAAACCAAATGGGTTGAAATATGTAAAACAATTTCAACAGTTTACAAAACAAAATTTTTAATTCTTTGGGGACCGGGAGACGAATCGGACGCAAATTATATTGCTAAAAACTTCCCTGAAGAAACAGTTTTGGCTCCTAAAACAGATTTGAATATGATGGCTGGTTTAATTCAGCATTGTAATTTAATAATAGCTAATGATTCCGGGCCGATGCATATCTCTGCCGCTTTGGGAATTCCTACACTAGGTTTATTCGGTCCGACAAATCCGAAAATGCATGGACCTTATTCTGAAATGTCGGATTA
The DNA here is from genome assembly GCA_046705645.1 of Ignavibacteriaceae bacterium. GTDB lineage: Bacteria > Bacteroidota > Ignavibacteria > Ignavibacteriales > Ignavibacteriaceae > FEN-1297. The sequence goes on from JBJKQE010000255.1 coordinate 1,055, forward strand.
TGCAATTAAAGATGATTTATTTTGTATAATTTGCAACCATACTGTTTGTCCATATCAGCATGAATGTTTCAAAGAATTGCATGTGGATATAGTATTGGATAAGATTAATAAATTAATTCAAAGAAGCCACATAAAAGTTGCTAAAAATGAAAGTAATTGAATACCTCTTTAAAAATTTATTTTTAAAATTACTTTTAGTTTTCAATTCTAAAAAGGAAATGAAAAGCGGGAATGCCGATTTTGAGGACATCAAAATATTATTTATAAGATTAAATAGAATTGGCGATGCACTAATTACCTCACCTCTTCTACACGTAATCAAAAAAAAACTTAATGCAGAAATTTATGTTCTTGCAGATAAGAAAAACTATGTTGCCTTTAATAATAATCCGGACATCGACAAATTGATTATTTTTAACAAAGGTCTCAAAGGATTACTTGAAATTAGAAAATTAGTTAAGTATGAAAAAATAAGTACGGTAGTTGATCTTCATGATGATGTTTCCACAACAGTAAGTTTTTTAATTGCATTATCAAACGCACCGAATAAATTTGGGTTGGAAAAGAACAACCAAAATATTTATACCAAAACTGTTAAAAGATTGGATGCGACAAAATTTCATGTAGTTGACCGAATTATGGAACTAGCAAAGCTTTTTAATATTAATCCTAAAAACTTAGATGAAAATATTCATTACTATCCCGGTGAAGAGTGCATAAAAAATACAAATAACTTTTTAATTAGTTCATTTGCAAACAAGAAATTTCTTGTGGGTGTGAATATTTCCTCGGGCAGTAAAGCAAGATTCTGGGGAATTGAAAATTATAAAAAATTGATAAATAGTCTGCGGAATTTTGAAATCAATATACTTTTGATATGCTCGCCGGAAGATTTGGAAGATGCAAAATCAATTTCAGAGATGAAGTTAAGAATATTTTATTCCAAAGATTATAGCGATTTTGCCGCTATGATTTCAAAATTAAATTTACTTATTACACCTGATACAGCTGCAGTTCATTTAGCATCCGCTTTTCAGGTCCCGGTTTTTGGTATATATGTTAAATACAAGACGAGTGAGGTTATATGGTCTCCTTACAAATCGGATTTTGAATGTATAATCACAGAAGAGCCCAACCTGGATAATGTAGAATTGAAAGATGTAGTAAATAAATTAAATCCATTTATTGAAAAACATATTTACACTGATTCAAATGTTTCTAGATAGTAATTTTGTAAATCCTTTTGCACTTTCAAGAAGAATTAACAGGCCTCTAATACTTGACGGCGCGATGGGAAGCATGCTGCAACAGTCGGGAATAAAAAGCAGCGGTTCAATGTGGATGTCGCATGCAAATATTAGACATACGCAAATTGTTTTTGATATTCATAGACAATATATACAGGCCGGAGCCGACATTATAACCACAAATACTTTTAGGACCAACCCCATTGCTGTTCAAAATTATAATAAAATATTGAACGGAGAAAAACTTGTTAAAGAGAGCGTTAAACTGGCAATAGAGGCTGCTGCTGATTTCCCGATTTTTATAGCCGGCTCAAACGCACCGGCAGAAGATTGTTATCAAATTCAACGTAAGATATCTTTTAAAGAGCTTCAAACAAATCATCATAATCATATTAATTATCTAATGAATAGCGGGTGTCATTTCATTTTAAATGAAACACAAAGTCACATAGATGAGATTAAGGTAATTTGCCATTTCTGTTACAAAAACAAAATCCCTTATGTTATAAGTTTATTTGTTGATGAAAATTTGAATCTACTATCAGGAGAAAGTATAAATGATGCAATTAAACTCATTCTGGATT
>JBJKQE010000256.1:0-4076 GCA_046705645.1 Ignavibacteriaceae bacterium
GGAATTCTATCCAGAATTGCTTTACTCCTTACAGGATCTTCCCTTAAGGCTTTAGTATTATCCGTTGCAATATAACCGGGTGCAATTGCATTTATCGTTACACCTTTTGAAGCCCATTCATTTGCAAACGCCATAGTTAATTGTCTTATTCCTCCTTTAGAAGCCGAATAGCCGGGAACTAGTATTCCGCCTTGGAAAGAGAGAAGAGAAGCAATGAAAACAATTTTCCCGTAACTTCTAGCTGCCATATCTTTTCCAATTTCCCTCGTAAGGATAAATTGAGAGTTTAAGTTAACCTCAATCACTTTATCCCAGTATTCATCCGGATGTTCTGAAATCGGCTTCCTTAATATCGTGCCGGCATTATTTACAAGTATGTCTATTTTGGGGAAATCGGTTTTTACATTTCTAATAAATTCATAAAGCGATTCACGATTTGAAAAATCACTTTTATATGATTTAAATTTTCTGCCGTGATCCTTAATCAATTTTTCTGTCTCGGAAAAATCATCCTCAAACGAAACACCGATAATATCAGCACCGGCTTCGGCAAGAGCTAGCGCATAAAATTGGCCTATGCCTTTATTTGATCCCGTTACAATTGCTGTTCTGCCGGTTAATTTAAAACTATCTAAAACCATTTAGTTCCCTTTTTGTAATTATTTTAAATTTCCCATTTTAACCCAATCCATATCATCAAACTCCTGGTTTTCTCCGCCCATAGACCAAATAAAAGTATAATTCTGAGTACCTGCACCGGAATGGATTGAATAACTTGGAGATAACACAGCCTGTCCGTTTCTAACTACTATATGTCTCGTCTCGTTAGGTTCGCCAAGGAAATGGAATACGCATGAGTCATTATATAAATTGAAATACATATAAATCTCAGATCTTCTTAGATGAGTGTGGACCGGCATCGTATTCCAAAGACTGCCTTCTTCAAGTTCAGTTAAACCCATTACTAATTGACAGCTTTTTACATTTTTTTTATAAATATATTTATAAATGGTTCTATTATTTGCGCTTTTCATATCTCCAAGTTTTGCTGGTTCGGCATCTGAAAATTTTAAGTGCTTTGAAGGATATGCCGAATGAGCCGGATAGCTGGAAAAATAAAACATTGCCGGTTTTTTTGAATTTCTGCTTTTAAACTCAATTTTTTTAGTCCCTCTGCCTATATATAGACAATCTTTATGTTCCATCGTAAACATCTTACCGTCAAGATTTACAATCCCTTTTTCACCTATATTGATTACTCCTATTTCCCTTCTTTCGGCAAAATAATTTGCAGCCATTTCTTTTTTACTTGCCAGTAATTTTAATTTGCCTTTAATAGGAACAGCTGATCCGGTTATGGATCTGTCTATATCGGAATAAACCATCTCTATTTTATTAGGCTGGAAAAGCGACTCAATTAAAAAATTCTTCCTTAATTCTTCAGTGGTCATTCTTTTGAAATTTTGAGGATCTGGTGAGTATCTTACTTCCATGTTTCAAACCTAAAATTGTTTCTAATAAATTTCTTTTTAAACGTTAAGAAATTATTTCATAATGATGAACGGAATCTTGGCGGCCTTTAATTGCAAAACTGCTTTATTGTTCAATTGCCGTACTACATTCAAACCGTGACAGAAATATTCAATAATTTAATATTTTAACAATTAAACAATAGAGCAATTAACTTACAGCTTATATGCTTTCTTGACCAAATCATATACAAGCGCATGACTTATTTCTTTTGCTTCATCTATATCAATAATTTTTCTTGCAACTTGTTCAGCCAAAAAATTTGAGTCCATTCTTCTAGCCAGATCATGTCTAGCCGGTATTGAAAGGAAAGCACGTGTATCATCATTAAAGCCTACGGTATTGTAGAATCCTGCAGTTTCAATAACACTTTGTCTAAACCTTGTCATTCCCTGTATACTGTCGTGGAACCACCAAGAAGGACCGAGCTTCATGGAAGGATAATGACCGGCAAGTGTAGCCAACTCTCTGGAATAAGTTGATTCGTCAAGAGTAAATACAATTAAAGTAAGATTCGGATGGCTTCCGTATTCGTTTAAAAGTTCATATAAATTTCTTGTATATTCCGTTTGAAGAGGAATATCAGCCCCCTTATCCAGACCAAATTTTTCAAAAAGTTTTTTATTGTGATTTCTATATGATCCGGGATGAATCTGCATTACAAGTCCGTCCTCGGTACTCATCCTTGCCATTTCCATCAGCATATTAGCGGTGAATAATGATAAATCATTTTCATCAGTCTCACCTTTTAAAGCGCGGACAAATATTTTATCAGCTTCTTTTTCACTTAAACGATGAGTATACGGACTTACTACTCCCTGATCAGTTGAAACTGCTCCGTTAGTTTTAAAATATTCTCTCCGATTTTCTATTGCTCTAATAAAATTTTTATAAGAATTAATTTCTATTCCGCTTGCAGCACTTAGTTTTTCAATCTCATTTTTCCACGACTTAGTTAAAATATCTATAACCGCATCCGGCCGAAAACAAGGCAATACTCTTCCCTTCAAATCCGATTCTTTAATTTTTTTGTGATATTCAAGTTTATCAGCTGCACCATCTGTTGTGCTGAGAACTTCAATTCTAAATTTTTCAAACAAAGCTCTCGGTAGAAATTCTTTTGTATTAAGCTTTTCCTGAATCTTATCATATATATTCATTGCAGTTTTGGAATTCAATTTTTCTTCAATTCCAAAAACTTCAACAAATTCATGTCTTAGCCAAGCTCCTGTAGGTGTTCCTGCAAAAAGATAAAAATTATTGCCGAAAATTTGCCAAATTTTTTTATGATCTTTTTCTACTACTGTTCCGTCAATAGATGGTATACCAAGTTCCTCCAGTGTTATTCCTTGAGAATATAACATCCGGTATATATAATGATCCGGAATTATAAACAGTTCAGTTGGGTCAGGAAACGGTTTGTTATTGGCTAACAATGCCGGATCAACATGACCATGCGGACTAATTATAGGCAAGTTTTTAATATTTGAATATAAATCTACTGCGATTTTTTTTATTTTTTCGTCAGAATCAAAGAAACGATTTTCATCAAGCACTTTATTACCCATTTTCCTTTTTAAAATTTAAATAATTATGCGGTTATTGTAATGCGGATTCCAAAAAGTTTTTATTTAATTAATAAATTTTCTATACAAAAATTTAATTATAGATTTTTTACTTTTATTATTGATAACAAGTGCAATATAAAGTTGATTTTTTATATTAAAAATAACATTAAGAAAGCTGAATGTAAATCCGGTTAACATTTTGAACTTCTTATAAATTTCCTTTTCAATTTGAGGGAAATTTTACAATGAATTGACTATTACTTTTATTTAATAAAAATATTTTTAATTCTTTAGGATTTATAATAAAATATTTAATATAAACCTACCCGTTATCCCCAACATAACGAGCAATCTGAAAAAGATAAAAGTTTAGAAGTTCCTGTTTATTTGTATTAAGAGCCTGCTCTTCTATTCGTAAGATTCGTTCAACATCTTTCAGTGCTCGAACAATATCAACCGGTACCTCAACTTGCTCGGCAGGCAGATGAGTTAAATATTGTACCGCCGCGGAAAGAAATTGACGCATTGTATCGTCAACATGTCCGCGTAGAAGATCAGCCAGCGAAGTTTCATATTTATATTTTTTTAATGCAGGACTTGCTATCGATAATTCTTTTATATCGATATCTCGCGACAGTCTGTTTAATGCTACCGCCAATTCTACAAAGGATTTTACCTGGTTTCTGACAGGTTCTTCTAAAAGCAACCAAATTTTCTCACGCCAAAAACTAATTCTATCCGGCACTCTTATAAGATGAGAAAATTCATCTAGCCAGTTTGCATCAATATCATGTTTAATTTCTTTTACTACTAATTCCACGTCCGTATTGAATAAATCAGGTTGAAGCAGAACTGCAAGATCAGGACGCAAAGTCGGAATCAATTCATAAATAAACAAACCGTCCTTGAAAAATTCGGAAACGTCAATTCCGTGCCTTCGCAGCAATTCCTTCTGAAGTATCGGGACAAAAATATCAA
>JBJKQE010000257.1:0-8582 GCA_046705645.1 Ignavibacteriaceae bacterium
GTTGAAATGACACATTCATACAGAATTGAGACTGAAAAGAAATATTAAAAATGTATCCCGATTTTGATTCAATTAAATCATCTATTCCGCCGTCTCAATCGGATAAATATTTAAACGAATGGGGCTACGACCTTTTAAAAGAATATTTAGAAATGATTGAAGATGCGAACCTCTCAAATGATCAGGCCGTATTTGAATTTGCAACGGGTTCGGGCAGAATGACTTCACTGCTGACCCGTCTTAATTTTAATGTAATAACCGGGGATTTATCTTTTGAAGGAAAGGCTGATGCTGAAAAGAGAATTACAAAAAATTATTTTGATAAAGTAAAATATATAATGCTCAACCTGGAAAATATTCCATTCCCGGATAATTCACTTAAAAATATTGTTTGTGTGAATACACTTCATCATTTAAGCAATCCGGTTAAATATATAAAAGAATTAATTAGGGTTCATTCCCCTTCAGGTAAATTGATATTGGCAGATTTTAATTCAAAAGGTTTTAATATAATGGAAAAGCTGCATAAAGTCCGATATAACAATATTCATTCCCGCGGGAATATAAATTGGGAAGAAATAAAAAGTCTGTTAGTTAAAATGTATAAGCAGACAGAAAAAATTAAGACACAATTAAATACAGGAATAATTGCTTACAACAAGGGTTAAATAAATAATTTTTATTCATCCTCTACGAGGATGTCAAACAGGCATAGAATAACCCGTCAACAATAATAAAACATCTACGATGTTTTTTACTTTAAATTAAAAAATCCCACCACTTTTATTAATAGTAATTTATTTTCGACCTCGTAGAGGTCAAATTATTGTTAGATATAATCATGTAATGCAGTTATTAATCCTGGTAGAGGATTTACAATTTTTCTTTCTTTACTAAAGCTTACAATTTATTTTTTACACTCTGCAAGCTGAACGTCTTAAAATTCCACAAGTAGACTGGTTTTCCTTTTTTTAAAAGATAAACAGCAGGCGGGGAATCGGATATTAAAGAGAAGAATACATCATCGCCGATCACTTTATATTCTAAGTTATAATTTATTTTGTTAAAAAATAACGGAGCTTCTTTTTCAGTTCCATATAACAATAAATATATTTCCGAAAACCCGCTTTCTTTTTCCAGGCTCACCAGCTTTTTAGCAGTTTTCTCGCAGGTATTGCATTCCATATCCAGAACGGCAATAATTTTTTCCCCTTCATTTAAAGAAACTTTTTTATTATTGCTGAAAATAACAGGCGAAGAAATAAACTTCTTAAGATATTCAACAATATATGGATCAGTTGCTTTTAGTTCGGAATTAACCAAATCTTTTGCTGCATTTCCGTTTTTAATTTCATCGGATCCGGTTTCTCTATTAGGCACATCACTCCCCTTTTCAGCAGGAATAAAATTCTTGTTATTATTTAATTCATTTTTTATTCCCGGTTTGGTATTTATGTAACTATCCGTGCTGCTTCTTACCGGTGATACTGCAAATGCTGCAATGAAAAGTACAATAAAAATTGCAGATAGCATTTGATTGCTATACTCGCTTCCTTTCAAGTTTAGTCTTCTGTAATAAATTAGAATAAAGATTAAAATTATATTTTTTAATAAAGCTTCAGGAGGAGTCATTTCAATAACTTGTCCGAAACATCCGCAGTTTCCGCCAAACCCTTTTAATGTAATTGTAATTATCAAGTCAACACTGAATATAGAGAGCAAAAATATAGCGAATGGGATAAAGAAACTTTTTAAATTATAATTAAGAAGGAACATAATTCCCGTAAATATTTCTACGATAATTATAAATCTTGCAAGTATAACTATCAGCAGCCAGTTTGTAATACCGTGCGCCAGCAGCTGCATTTCAAATTCTACCGTAGGAAACAATTTAACCGATCCTGAAAACACAAATAAAGAACCGATTAGAATCCTTATGATAATTGATCTGTTAAGTTTCATAAATTATTAACATGTTCAAGTAAAACAATGATTAATATTTTACAAGAATTACAGACAAAAAATTAACAAACTATTTAAGACGCTTTAACTTTAAAACCTTTCACCATCCATTTCTTTGCAAGCAGTAATGCAATGGGACTTATTATTGCAATGAACGCATAAATAAGCCACATAATTTGGCTTCGTTCCGGCAATCCTAATTTAGGTTCAGGAACATAAGTGGCTATGAAATAGCCTGAATATAATCCAGTTATAAGTTTAGTTAAGAACCACGGAAGCTGCCCTATTCCCATGTATGCACCGACTTTTCCCTCGGGTGCAATTTCGGCTATCCACTGTAAGAATCTTGGCTGCCACATAGCTTCACCAATAGCTGCAATTAAAACATAAGTTAAGAAGAGATAAACATTCGGTCCGATTGCCAGCAAGAAAGTTGGTAATGCCATAACAAAAGTACCATAAATCATCATCTTATAAACATCTGCTTTAGCTGTTAATCCGGCAACTAATGGAGCAAGTATAAATATTAAAACCGGATTAATATTTGAGAAAAATTCGAAATACGAACTAACGGTCGTTCCGGCAAATGCCCTGTCGAGATAATAAGGAATTGTAAGCCAGTTATGCGCAAAAAGTGTCTGAACCGGAATTAATATAAAAATAAAAAACACAAATCTTTTATCTCTAAAAGGATGATCCGGCCTATGTCTTAAAAATTCATAAACTGAAATAATAAAAAATACTATCCCGAGTATTAAGAAAGAAAATTTAACTGTTTCCGTCACTTTCAGATAATTTGAAGAATCAAGAGATAGAATAAACAGGACAAAGAATAACAAAGTTAAAACCATATAAACAATTAGCGGGAAATTATTGATATGTTTCTTTTCAGGTTTTGGTTTATTAGCTTCTTCGTCAACATCTTTATTTGAAGCCTTAAGTGAGGCTTCATATGCTTTTTTATCAGCACTTTTAGTAATTAACACTATTGTAATAATTAACGAAATTGCAGTTAGAAAAACATATACCCAAAATACAGCCGCAAGTCCGTTCGGAGGAAAAGTTTTTGACATATCATGACGAACCAAAGGAGAAATAAAGCCTGAGAAAAATGCCCCCAGATTCATTAATCCATATATAGCTCCATATGCAATTGGAGCTGTTTTAGGAGTTGTATATCTTTTTACTCCGGCATAGGCTGCTGGCTGGTATAACCCGTAACCGACAACAATCATAAATAAGCCGAGGATTAAAACAAAAAACATCGGACTTAAGAAACCGTTTGCGAAAGGTATTGTATTGGATAATGCAACTAAAACTCTTCCAACTACCATTGACATAAACGCTAATATCAGCGAAGATCGAACTCCTATTTTATCTGAATATCCTCCGAGTACTACCATTGCAAGTGTAATACCGCCAGTTACAAAGCTGTAAACCCAGCCGGCTTGTAAATCAGACAGACCTACATTTTCGGAACAAAACTTTCCGAGAACAGTTAATATTCCGAAGTACACAAGCCCTTCAATAACATAAGGAACATTTACTCCCCAAAGTGCTCTGGGAGCTTTTACAAACGCAACAAAAGTTTCACCAAGCTCTTTAAATGCATCTGTAAATATCTCGGAGAGATTTTTATTTTTTATTTCTTCTTTCTTTACATCCACGTTTTCAGTCATAAATTTTCCCTTTAATTTTATTTTACCATAACAATGTGAGAGGTTAATGGTATATTTTTTATCTCTTTAACGATTTCATAATTATTTTCTTTTATTAGCGAATTGAGTCCACCTTGCTTTACAAAAAGTTTGAAATTTTTGTAATGATCTTTTCCAGCAGCAAATTCAACTGCCTCATTTAAAATATTCCAGAATCCTTTAACTCTGGGAATAAGATAATCTCCGATAATAATTTTATTTGCAAATCCGTGAATTGTTTTTAGAAAAGGATTTCTTTCATTTAAAGGAATTTCATGAATTACATAAGTGATGACTGCATAATCAAAATGATCATTATTAATTACATCAGAAGGGCTTCCGTGAATGAAAGAAATGTTTTTAAAATTTGATTCTTTTAAATGATTCCGAGCAGTATTGATATTTTTGGAAGATAGATCCACACCTGTAACGGATTTACATTTTGAAGCAATCTGGAATTCCAGTCTGCCGGTACCGCAGCCTATATCAATAACAGAACTATTCTCTTCTATTAAAGATGAGATCAGTTTAAAAATTGTATCCTGGTTGGGTGCAATCAGCCTGTCATAAAACCAGCCGTCGTACCAATGCTTCTTATCGAGCTGCATTATTCCCCGATTTAATCATTCAATATATTTCGATATTATAAATTAAAACTTTAATCTTTCCCCTTTATTTTTCCGAGAGTAAACTTAAGCTAAACTTTAATGAATTTAAACTATTTAATATTTGGCAGACAGCTTGCTTTTAAATATTTCTCAAATTCATTTCTTTTATATACGACATAATCATGTTTAAGATCTGTGAAAATAAATATTAACCTGTTATTTGCCAGATCGAAAGATGTTACATTGTTTTCATCATTAAAAGAAACAAAAGGAATTCCCCATCCTCCTAAATCGGCAATCAACCTCTCGGTTTCCCGTTTTGTACCACCATGCTGGGTGTAAATATCAATTAATTTTCCGTTGTAATTATCAAACCAGTGAATAAATTTTTCTTTATCTGCGTACAATGCATCAAAAATATATACTTCCTTGATATATTTTGTTAATCCGCCTCTCATCAATATATACGCCATTACTTCGTATCCGCCGCTGTGCCCGGATAAAATTATTTTATCGATTTTTTCATTAGAAATTGCTTTTCTTGAATACAAAGTATCCATTAATTCATTTACAAATCTTTTGAAACCGTTAGTCTCTTCCAATTTTCCGCCGTAAGAATCCGGAACATTTACTGCTCCACCTGGTACTACAAGCAGTGCATTTTTTCCGCTTTCAGAAAATTGTTTAACTAAATTATACTGAGCAAAAGTGCTGTCAGCGTTGTTACGCCATCCATGAAAATGTACGACTAAATTTATGGAACTGCCGGATTTAAAACCTTTAGGAATAAATACTGCAACTGTACTGTCCATGTAATGGTCTTTAGCCGAATAAAATGTACTGTCATAGGTATAACCGTTTGCCCTACCTGTATCAGGAAAGGACGCGTTATGAAGATGGGTAATAATCATCTCACCATACTGAGAATATCTGGTGGGTAAGTTTTGAGAAAAAATATTAATGCAGTAAAAAAATGATAAGATGAAAATTATTTTTAATATTTTCATAATTTTTCTCCGGTTTTAAGAAGATTTTAATTTGATAATGCATGTTCAAGATCTTTAATTAAATCATCGGGATGTTCTAACCCGATTGATAAACGTAGAAGATTTTGAGGAGTTTTAGTATCGTCTCCTTCTACAGATGCTCGATGTTCAATTAGACTTTCCGGTCCGCCTAAACTGGTTGCTCTTGTAAACAGTTTAACTTTTGAAGCTGTTTTCATTGCTTCTTTTTTGCCCCCCTTTACTTCAAAAGAAATCATACCGCCGTAAAGTTTCATCTGCATTGAGGCAAGTGGATGGCCGGGATGTTTCGGCAGTCCCGGGTAATATACTTTAGAAACCGATCGATTCTTATTCAGAAGTTCAGCAATCTGCATTGCACTTTCGGATTGCGTACGAATTCTAACCGGCAATGTCTGAATCCCTCTTAATGTAAGCCAGCATTCAAATGGAGACGGAACTGCTCCGCCGGTTTTTTGAATTTCAATAATTTTTTGGAATAATTCTGAATTGATTTTTGAAATGACAGCACCGCCTAATACATCGCTGTGTCCGCTAATATATTTAGTTGTAGCATGAAGAATTATATCAATTCCAAACTCAAAAGGTGATTGAAGCACCGGAGTTGCCCATGTATTATCACATACTATAGTCGCTGAAGTTTGATGTGCTAAATCAGAAACTTTTTTTAGATCAATAATTTTTAATAAAGGATTGGAAGGGGTTTCTACCCACACAATCTTTGTGTTTTTTTTAATTGCTGATTTTAACTTGCTTATGTTGGTCATATCAGCAAAATCTGATTTTATACCCCATTTATCAAATTGCTTGATTAATTTTCTTGTTCCATGATAAATATCATCGGATAAAATTACATGATCTCCCGGAGTTAAAGATTGAAATATACTCATTGCAGCGGCAGAGCCTGAGGAAAAAGCGGCAGCAGCGTCACCACTTTCCAAAGCGGCAAGGCATTGTTCTAAAGATTCTCTATTCGGATTATTATTACGCGAATAATTATACCCCTTCGGATAATCACCGTCAACTTCACGTTCAAATGTAGTTGTTAAATGTATAGGAGGAGTAACAGCACCGGTTGCCGAATCAACAGTTCTTCCTGCATGGACAGAAATAGTTTCAATTCTCATAAACATCCTAAAGAAAATCGGAATGAATATTTGACCGGTAAAATAATAAATGAATAGATAAAATGTGCTATTAATTAGAATAGTAATTCAGAAGTGAAAAATGCATACAGCACTAAAAATGCCGTATGCAAATTAAAATTATTCCTGTTCCACTTTAGAAAGGATTTCCAGAAATTCAGCTTCTATATCTTTTCCCCTATTTCTTCCGTACCACAAATGAAGTTTCTCATAAAGTTCGGGTTTTACAATTCCTTCACTCTTCCACTGATTTATTAACTCCTGAGCCGTTTTAGGTCTCGGTCCCCAGGTAAATAATTCATTTCCTTCAGAATCAAAAGCTATAAGTTTCGGGATACTCCTGGTTCCGTTTGTTAAATAAAGGTCCATAATATCCGGATTAGAATCTCTTAAAATTATCCTCAAATCAATCTTAGGATTTAATGAGGCTATTTTTGCTATGTAAGGGAGATTTTGTGCTGAATCGCCGCACCAGGATTCTGTTATTACCACCCATAATTGTTCTTCTTTTATATTTTTAATTTCTGATATTAATTCCTCAGAAACCTCATAACTTTTGTCAATTCTTTGTGTTCTCTGAAAATTTAATTTCTTGTATTCAAACAATTCTTTGTCTTTTTCATTTAAATTATCAGAATTAGTACTATTTTCTTCATCGGAAAATTTCTCAGTATACTCTTTGTATGTCATACCGTTATGAGGACGTTTATCTTTAAAAAATTGATGTACCATAATTTTACTCCTTAATATTATTCCACAACCTTTATCTAGATACAAAATAATAATAACTATTGATGTCGTTCATCTAACATTTGACGCACAAAATGCAAAAAAGATTCTAAATGTTTTTTCATTTTTTAGAAAATTTATGTTCCCGTTTCAAATTAAAAGGCCATAATGTCTAAATATTTGAACTGTTCTTTAATTCTTTTCTTAACGATTTATAATTAGGACAATATTTTTCTACATTTAACCAAAACCTTTTTGAGTGATTCATTTCCTTTAGATGGCAGAGTTCATGCAAAATCACATAATCAATAATTTCTTTTCTAAATTGCATTAATTTAAAATTAAAAGATAAGTTTCGACTTCCTGAACAGCTTCCCCACCTTGTTTTCTGGCCTCTAATAGTTACTTTATTTATACGAAGATTATATTTCTGTGCTAGTTGATTTGTCCTTTCGATCAAATATTTTTTTGCCTGCCGCTTTAAGAACACAAGATAAAATTTGTTCAATTCATAATTTGAACCACCCGGAATCTTTATGCTCAGAACCTTGTTTTCAAATTTTATAAAAGGTTTTTTAATAAATAAATCAAAGCTTTGCTGAATTAATATTTCGTTCCCAAAGAAAAAATGCTTTTCATCTTTATTTATAAATTTAAGTGAGTATTTTTTTATCCATTCAATTTTATCATTTAAGAATTTTTCGCCTTCTTTTAACGAATATCTCTTGGGAATTATTAATTCAAGGCTGTTGGAATGATTGATTCTTAATTGAAGGTATTTTGCTTTTTTGCTGAATCTAATTTGATAGGGAAGCTCTATGTTGTTTACTAAAAGTGTTGCGTATCTAACATTATTCTTGATCATACAAACTTCGTTTAGATATAACTTTTTCCATTCCTTTCGCATCTGGACAGAAAAATTTTAGCATCATTTCCTGGATACTCAGGAGTGTATTTATTTTTTCTTCCACGCAAGCATTCTGCCAATATTCGATTTCTGCTTTTTCCGCTTCCTCAACGCTGCTGAATTTTTTAATTGTTTTTTCCATAAGTCTTTATCCAACTTAAATCATCTTTATCTTTTTTCGGTTGGAAGCTTTCTTATTATTTACAAAATAATAAAATTTATAATTATGTTATTACTTTGAAAATTTAAATGTTGTCTTATCTTTTGAATCCTGCAAAGTTATTCCGAGCTTATTTAGCTCATTGCGAATTTTATCCGACATTGCATAATTTTTTTCTTTCTTTGCATCAGCACGCAATTGAATTAATAATTCAATCAGATCGTTTTCCAGCCCGCCGTTACTTTGGTCATTTATTTGAGAGAAATCTAAAATACCCAAAACAGCATCGGCGGTTTTCTGAAGATAATCTTTAACCTCTATATAAAACTTAACATTAATATTTTCATTC
>JBJKQE010000258.1:0-6257 GCA_046705645.1 Ignavibacteriaceae bacterium
CGATAGAGCTTGCTAAGTCAGGCGCACTTACACAGCAGGCACAGGCTACTGCGCAAACAGATAGAGAAATGATTGCAAAGCTCCAGGCGATGAAAAGCAAATTCCAGGGCGGCAATTTTAATATGAACGATGTCCACAAGCTTCAGGATATGGTAAACAAAGGATTGAGCGCAGCTAACAATAAAAATATAAGTCCGGCATTTTATATTGTCTTCCCTCTTCAGATCCACAATGGAACTACAACAATCTTTCATCAAAGGTTCGATTCAAAGGAAGTAAGCCCTATTACTGCCAGAGCGGTAATTTACGGATATATGACAATCGATATAACATACATAGGCAAATAGTATACTAAAAATGAATAAATTAAAAACATCCATAATTGTTGTTGCTTTGTCGTTAAGCTTCATTGTTTCAACTTTTTCTCAGCCAAAATTAAATGCCAATGAAACTGTTCAGATAATTACAAACTTGCAGAATAAGTGCGTAAATCACGATTGTATGCTTTATGATTTAATTTTTAATGGGAAGCCCTATTTGAATAATAATGTTCTCTTTAATGAAAATACATCAAAGAAAGGAGATCAGTATTTCAAAGGAGAATTCGGACTGAATCCCAGGTCTGAACTGTCTAAAAAGCTTAGTAGTAGGTGTTTTTTATGTTTATGTTTTCATCAATAAAAAAGGAATAGACGGCAAAAATTTTACAAATGAAAATATTCCCGGCGCCGCCCATATAAGAAAAATAAATCCTCCGTATAGAGATAGCTGCGATTGGGAAAAATACTTTATTGCATTTGGAAATTGGAAAGATGCTGCACATGATTCAAAAGATTTAATTACAAATTTAAGCATCCGGAAAATTCCAACTACATTGAAACCATTGTTGTTGTTTTAACAGGAAAAAAGATCGAGTTATAGAATTATTAAAAGAACATAGCTGGCAGAAGTTAAATCCGGCACTTTCAAAGTAAAAACAGGAATTAGAATGAAATGTATATTATATAAAACAATTTTTCTATTCGCTTTCATTTGTTCTCAATACATTGTTTTGGCACAATCACTAAAAGAAGCAAGTCCTGCTGAGAAGAAGTTGCTGGCAAAGCCTGTGTACGTTATTCAAAGCCTACTTGATGAATTTGGTAATAATGATTGGGGAGAATCAGAAACCGATAGTAAGGACTATGAACTGCTGGTACCTATCGATGATAACGGCTCCGGCCCAATAGGCCTATCTCAAAACTTTGAGCGAGTTTATAAAGTGCAAGAGAATTCCAGAAGGTTCAACACATTATTAAAACCAATGTATTTAAAATCCCAAGTGTTGAATTCAAAATATGCAGAAGAGTATCAGGCTATTCAAAGTAAAAGTGCAAAAGAACAGGAAGAGTTTATGAGCAAGCCGGATCCGACCGTCGACAGCATAACTGCAATAGGAAATAGGATGGAAGAGCTTAGTGAAATTGATGTTTATGCATATGTTAACTACGACTATATTGAGGGCAAACCAATTAAGGATCCGGATATAAATGTTCGTGGTGCAGATATGGTAACAAAACTAAATCATGGTTATTACCAAAAGGATTTCTGGACCACTTATTACCTTGCTTTCGGCAACTGGAAAAGCATAAAAATGGATAAAGAATTTAAATGTTATTATTACAAGTTTAAAAAAACAAAGACATCGAGTATTCAAAATATAGTAATTGTCTTAACCGGAGCACCGGATAGAATGAAAGAATTGATGAACAAGATCAATTGGAGTGTCCTAAACAAAGTTTTAACACAGTAAACTTACTTTGAGATATAGTATCTCATAATTGGCCTTGATTCTGATCTTCTTAAAACTTCTTTAAAACCTGCAGATTTAAATGATGACATCGATCCGTGGTAGGCAAAAGTATCCGGATAGTTTTCTTTCTTGCTTAAATCTATTGGATAACCCTCAACAATTTTTGCTTTCTTCTTTTCCGCATAATTCACAGCCGCTTTAATTAATGCTTTCGAAACTCCTTTTCTTCTAAATCCTTTTTTAATAAAAAAACATACAATAGACCAAACCGTTTTTTCATCAACCGGCTGTAATATTCGTGAAGTTTCAAGTCTTTTATATTTTTCTCTCGGTTCAATTGCACACCAGCCAACGGGCTCATTTTTATAATACGCAATTATTCCCGGAACTTGATCGGATTGAACTATCTTTTTGAATGCCTTTTTATTTTTTTCTCCCTTTTGATTTTCAAACAGAGATTTAGAAAGCTTCCACCACATGCACCAGCACCCGGCACATGCACCTTGGGGACCGAATAATTTTTCAATGTCTTTCCAATTCTCTGAGGTAAGAGAAATAAATTTATATTCCTTGTCTTGAGCATTCATTTTTAAAATCGGCTGGATAATTTATTCATTACAAAATAAATTATTTAACAGCTATAAACAACATGATTAAAAATTAAAATAGATATGATAACTCAATCAAATGAGATTGATGGCGAATGTAATTTTTAGAATTTGCGCAAATTAATTTTCTTCTACTAATATCTCTTTAATTTTTTGTTCAACATCTATATCTGGAAATAAAGATGGCTCCGCTATTGATTCTCCGTGCTGGCTTTGATCGAGTCCCATTAGTTCCTCTTCTTCCGAAACTCTTAACGGTGTTATTAAGTCGGTAACCTTATAAAGCAAGAAAGAGCCGCCGAATGTGAATGCAATTACAATAGCAAGACCGATTAAGTGTGCGAGAAGTACCTCTGTCTGTCCGTATATTAATCCAACTTTTTGCGCAAAGACTGCAGTCAACAGCATTCCCACAATTCCTCCGAGACCGTGGCAAGGAAATACATCGAGGGTATCGTCAAGCGTTGATTTTGATTTCCACGAAACAGCAAAGTTGCTGATCATGCTTGCAGCAGTTCCAATAAAAATACTTGCACCAATATCTACATAGCCTGCTGCGGGAGTTATAGCAACAAGACCGACTACCGCACCCACACAAGCTCCTAAAGCAGAAGGCTTTCTACCTTGAATTGCATCTAATATAATCCAAGCAATTGCAGCAGCTGCGGATGCGGTATTCGTTGTACCAAAAGCTAGTACGGCAGTTGCATTTGCGCCTAAAGCAGAGCCTGCATTAAACCCGAACCATCCGAACCATAGTAATCCCGTTCCAAGCAAAACATAAGGTATATTTGCAGGTGTATGTTTTTCTCCCTTTAGGTGAGATTTTCTTCTCCCCAATTTAATTGCGCCGGCAAGTGCAGCCATACCTGCAGAAATATGTACAACCGATCCGCCCGCAAAATCAAGTACACCTAATTTTCTTAAAAATCCATCCGGATGCCAAGTCATATGAGCCAACGGAGCATAAATGAAAAGACTAAACAAAATCATGAAAACTATATATGATGAAAATTTAACTCTTTCTGCAAAGGAGCCGGTAATTAACGCAGGAGTTATAATGGCAAATTTAAGTTGAAATAGCGCAAATAAAAGAAGCGGTATCGTAGGTGCCAGCATGGCATCAGTTTTAAGCCCGACTCCGTTGAACATAAAAAAAGTTAGCGGATTGCCTATTATACCGCCGATATCATTTCCGAATGCTAGACTGAATCCAACGAAAATCCAAAGAATACTAATAACACCCATGGCTATAAAACTTTGAAGCATGGTAGAAATTATATTTTTGGAACTAACCATCCCTCCGTAAAAAAATGACAAACCCGGGGTCATAAGAAGAACCAGGCCGGTTGCCGTAAGCATCCAGGCAACGTCTGCAGCATTAACAGGACCGCTTGCTAATCTGTGAGAATTAAAATGTAGGAACGCACCGAATAAAGAGATAGCTAGAAGCGCAACTAACATTATTTTCCAGAATAGTTTCATAATTTAAAAATTTTTTAGGATGAACTTAAAAAATTTTAGGCCATTTGTCAAGAATCTCTTATTTAATTAGGTAAAAATAGTGCGTGCCTTATAATAATAAGTGTTTACAAAAATATTCCTTATTAAGTATAAAAATTCAACCAAATATATCGATGAAAATATTTCTTGGTACTTAAACCAGCATTTTAATCTTTCTTCGTCCGGTCGAACTCCGGCGGATGGGGCATCTTGGAAAAATTCCCTGTTGCTTTCGGTGAGAAAATTCATTGTTCGAATAGAAATTACCCGAAGATTTTAAGAAAGGAAAAATCTTAAATGTTATAGTTTTGTAACTTTACTTTAATTAGAACAAATCAAATTCAATTCGGAAAATTCCGGTTCCATTTCGCACAGGGGATAAAGTTCATTAATAAACCTTCTTACATAGTTTGTATGTCTATGTGTTTCCTCTGCTTCTTCATTTTGAAATGTCATTACATGTATAAATGAAGTTTCATCCGATTTTTCCTGATAACAATGGTATGATATTGTTCCCGGTTCTTTATCTTTTATATGATTGATAAATTTTGTAATAATTCTTTTAGCGTCTTCAATATTTTCTTTTTTGACTTTGAATGAAACAAACAAATGTTCCATAAGAATCCTTAAAATTTTAATTTGATATTATTTTTGATTTAAGGAAAATGATTAAGATTACAATGTTTAATGTCCTAAAAAATAATAAAAAAATAAATACCTCTAATTTATCTGCGTTTTTAAGCCTAATATTCTTCGAAACAACTGCTTTTAACAACAGTTAACAGAGAATAAATAATTGTGCCTGTAAAAACTTTCTCAAGTTTATCATTCAAAAATATTTTATTTATTGCTAAGAATTTAATTGCTGGCTTTCTTTTGATATATGATTTCGAAGAGATCCTTCCATGAAATGAATCCTTTCATTCAAATTCGTATCAAATGTTAAAAATTTAATACTGTTATTTAAAAATAGGAAATATGACGTCCGGCCAAATTATTCTGCTGATATTTGCTGTATTGATAATTTTTCTTTACGTAAGAAAATTTTTATCAACAAGAGGTATAGTTCAATATGAACCTAGTGAAGCTGCCGCTAAACTTAAAGGCAGTAGAAATATAATTTTGCTGGATGTAAGAACCCCGAAAGAACGTAAAGAACAATCAATTAAAGGCTCAATTCATATTCCGTTATATGAACTTGGAACAAGATCCGAAGAATTGTTAAAATATAAAGATAAAGAGATTATTTGTTACTGCCGTTCAGGAAACAGAAGTTTAACAGCGGCTGCAAAACTAAGGAAAAAAGGATTTAACAGCGCTAATTTAAAAGGCGGGATTATAAGATGGAATCATCACAAATAAAAATAAAATTACTTTGGCTGAAAAAAATATATCCGGCTTTTCTTGGAGCGTTAGCAGGTTATTTATATTATCATTTTGTAGGATGTGTAACAGGATCATGCGCAATAACAAGTAAACCTTGGGCAAGCACAATAGTCGGGGCTATAATTGGCACATCTTTTATGAACAGAAAACAAAATAAAAAATCAACTGAAAAAATTTCAAACTAAAATCAGAATATTAAAATGAAGAAAAATGTAGGAATTTTAGACAGAATTATTCGCGGTTTGGCTGCTGTTGCAATTTTGCTGCTTTATTTAACTCATCAAATTAACGGAAGTACTGCTGCTGTCTTAGGCATTATAGCTCTTGTTATGTTTTTAACCAGCACGTTGGGATTTTGCCCATGCTATGTAAGACTGAATGTAAATACTTCAAATAAAAAAACAGACAAAAATAATACGGGTAGAAATTAACTTATGACTTTTGTATATATAATTATCGGCATATTGGTTTTGTTCTTTGGGATGCAATTCTTAATGATCTTTTCAGCCAAAAGAGCTAAAGGCACAAAAATTTCGGGATTAAACGGAAGCTTAAAAATTCTTGAAAAAGACGGATCAAAAGGTATAATTTATTTTTACAGCCCAAGCTGCAGAGCCTGTAAAATGCAATCACCCATAATAAAATCATTGCAGCGGGGATATAAAAATATTTTTGATGTTGATATTTCAAGAGATATGGAAACAGCTCGTTTATTCGGTATAAAAGCGACGCCGACAACGTTGGCAATAAAAAACGGAATTATTGATGAAGTTTTTGTCGGAGTTAAGCAGCAAAATATTTTTGAAAATTTTTTAAGGAATAAAAATTAAAATGAGATACGGATTTTCTAAAACAGTTTCCCTGCCTTTTGAAGAGGCATTGGAAAAAATAACCGGGGAGTTAAAGAAAGAGGGTTTCGGTGTTTTAACCGAAATAGATGTTAAGGATACACTAAAGAAAAAGTTAAA
>JBJKQE010000259.1:0-3706 GCA_046705645.1 Ignavibacteriaceae bacterium
CCGCCTCCGTTTTCCGCAGCCTGAACGGGAAATCGTAAAAAGTTTCCCAAACCAACAGCATTACCGGCTACAGCGAGAATTAAACCTATTTTACTACCCCATTGTTCTCTTTCTTTTTCTTGGGCCATAATTTCTCCTTTGAATCTGTTTACTATTATTTAATTTATTTTATGGTATGATTGATAAACTAATTGCCTTTACAAAATTGAAAATAATTTTTAAAACAGAACTTATATTAATCAAGTTCAACTTTCCCCAATTTAATCCATATATTTAGATATAAATGTAAAATTTATTTAATAATGCGTTAAAATTTGCTAATTATTAAAACCAAATTCAATCTATGTGACAAATATCATTAAATAATTTATTCGGGAAATAAGATTTTTTATTAAAACAGAAATCATAACTTAAATAAATTAATTTTTATGATATATAATAATTCTTAGGTGAGAATTTTATTATCTATATTTATTCAGATTCTTAAAAGATATTTTAAAATCAAAAAAGAGTTTAACTTAAATAATAAGCATTAAAAAATTACTGCTTTTATTATAAACAATTATTTGAGTTTAAATTATATAATTACCAATTTGAAATCAGGAATCCTAATTTTACTTCATACTTAAAACAATCTTGAGGTCCTATGCAGAATCCTGAAAAGAAAACAGAATTAGTAAGAGGACTGGGGGTAACTGCAGCGGTTATGATAGTTGCCGGTTCAATGATTGGCTCGGGAATCTTTAGAAAACCAGCTACAATGGCCGGACAATTGATGTCTCCCGAACTGCTTATAATAGCCTGGATTGTTGCGGGCATTTTTACTTTTATAGGAGCACTTACTAATTCTGAGATTGCAGGTATGATTGATGCGACCGGAGGACAATATGTATATTTTAAAAAAATGTACGGAGATACTACGGCATTTTTCTATGGCTGGTCAATCTTAGCTGTAATTCAAACCGGCAGCCAGGCAGCTATAGCCTATGTATTTGCGGAATATCTGGGATATTTTTTAAAATATCCTCAATTTTCTCACTCTATTCAAAATTTTTATATTTATTTACCTGTTATAGGAAAAATTCAACCATTATTAAACTTCGGTACTAAAGCAGTTGCAATTCTTTGTATCCTTTTTTTAACCGGCGTTAATTACTTTGGAGTAATTTTCGGCGGGGTCGTTCAGACAATTATGACTTCAATTAAAATTGCGTCTATTATAATTTTAGCTTTGCTTTTATTTATTGTCGGCAGCGGAAGCCTGGCTAATGTTTATACAAATTTTTCGGTGCCTACGAATGTATCAAGCAATTTAATTACAGTTTTTGGTCTCGCTTTAGCCGGAGCTTTTTGGGCTTATGACGGCTGGAATAATGTAACTTTTGTTGCCGGAGAAATTAAGCAGCCACAGCGAAATGTACCTAGAGCATTACTGTTCGGTACATTAATCGTTATGGGTGTTTACGTTTTAATTAACGTTGCTTTTTTATATGTACTTCCCGTAAATGTTATGGCAAAATCTCCCTTAGTAGCGGCGTCGGCTGCACAAGTAATATTCGGAACAAACGGAGGTTCAATTATTTCTCTTGCTGTAATTATTTCAACTTTCGGCGCACTAAACGGTAGTATTCTTTCTACAGCAAGAGTTCAGTTTGCAATGGCTAGGGATAATTTGTTCTTTAAAAGTATAGGCAAAATTCACCCTAAGTTCGCAACGCCGCATGTATCGTTATTGGTACAAGGTATATGGGCTTGCGTGCTTGTTATGTCCGGAACTTTTGATACTATTACCGACTATGTTATTTTTGCAGCGTGGTTATTTTATGCTTTAGGAGCCTTCGGAGTTTTTGTTTTAAGAAAGAAAATGCCTGATACACCCCGGCCTTATAAAGTTTGGGGTTATCCGATAATTCCGGCAATATTCGTAATCTTTTCTGCTTTATTTTTGCTAAATACTATAATTTCGGATACAAGTGAAGCCGCCATGGGCTTATTTTTAATATTATTGGGCTTACCAATCTATTTTTACTGGAAATACAAAACTAAAAAATCCAAGGCCTGAATTTTAAATTGTAAATTTTAAAAATATACCTTACTAAAATGAAAACTAAAAGATTTGTAATTATAGATGCGATGGCCTTGTTGTACAAGGCATACTTCGCTTTTATCAACCGGCCGCTTATTACCACTAAAGGAGAACCTACGTCGGCAGTTTATGGATTTTTAACTCAGTTGTTAAAAATTTTGGAAGATCATAAACCGGACTATATTGCAGTAGCATTTGATTCAAAAGAAAAAACTTTCCGGCATGACAAGTATGAACATTACAAATCTTCCCGTGAAGCAATGCCTGAAGATATGGTTCCCCAGCTTTCAAGGGTAAAACAAATAATTGAAACTCTTAATATTCCAATTTACATTCTTCCCAAATATGAAGCCGACGATATAATAGGAACTGCAGTAAAAAAGGCAGAGAAAAAAGGATTTGAGTCATTCGTAATAACTCCGGATAAAGATTATAATCAACTGGTTACGGAAAATGTTAAAATTATTCGACCCGGAAAAACAACCGACGAAATAGTAATATATGATGTAAAAAAAGTAAAAGACGAATTCGGATTTGAACCTTCTCAAATGATCGATTACTTAGCTCTTATCGGTGATAAATCGGATGATATTCCGGGAGTTGCAGGTATTGGTCCTAAAACCGCAATTCCGTTAATTCAAAAATACGGTTCGGTAGAAAATATTTATAAGCACGTTGAAGAAATAGAAAAAGAAGGTACAAAAAACAAATTAAAAGATGGAAAAGAAAATGCCATTCTATCAAAAGATTTGGCTACAATTCACTGCCAGGTGCCGCTTAAATTCGATTTTGAGGAAGCAAGGTTTACTAAACCGGAATTTGAAAAACTGAGAGGAATTTTTATAGAACTTGAATTCAAAACCTTATACAGCAGACTGCTTAATGTTTATGGCAACGGAAAAGATGAAATTAAAGATGAAGAAATGGATTCGGAAGACGTAGAAACTTATGATAAAAGTAAAGTAAACTATAAATTAATAGTAAATGTTAAAGACGCCAAAGCGTTAGCTGAAAAATTGAAAAAAAAGGATTTATTTGTTTTTGATACTGAAACCAACAGCCTTGATTATTTTACTTTAATTATGGCAGGTGCTTCTTTTTCAACAAAAGCAGGTGAAGGATACTTTATAGCGCTCAATCCGCCTAAAAGCAGTAACGAATTGTTTTCTGAAAATGTTTCTGACAGATTAGATTTAGAAGATTTTATTAAAATATTTAAACCGGTTTTTGAGAATAAAAAGATTAAAAAAGTATGTCAGAACGGGAAATTCGACATCGCTGTTTTAAGAAGCCAAGGTATAAATGTAGAAAATTTTTATTTCGACACAATGCTGGCAAGTTATATTATAGATCCGGATCAAAAACACGGAATGGATGAACTTTCTCAAAAATATTTGAAATATAAACCGATTCCGCTTTCAGATCTTATTGGTGAAAAAAAAGATCCTTCAAAAATATTTGATGTTGAAGTAAATTCATTATCATCCTATGCGGCAGAAGATGCCGATATTACATATAAGCTTTATGAAGTTCTGGATAAAGAATTAGAAAAAAATAAATTAACAAAAGTAGCTTATGATGTTGAATTTCCCCTTGCTCCCGTTCTTGAAGATATGGAAA
>JBJKQE010000260.1:0-12184 GCA_046705645.1 Ignavibacteriaceae bacterium
ACCGGAAAACATAACAATTCCACTTAAGAATAATTTCATCCCTTCGGGATTAAAAAACGTCTGGTTTAGATTTCAATTATAAAAATATCAGCCCTTCGGGCTTTGACATAAAACGCCAAAGGCGTGACATTATTATAAAAAACAATAAGTGAACAATTAAAAAATCCTGAAGGGATGGCATAAAAAATTATTATAATGTATTAGTATTAACTTATTGTAATTTATTTCGGACAGATATGGCTTTAAAGAAAGGAAAAAGTAAGTAAAAGTTAATGTCTTTTAACTGTGATTAGTATTTTGTTATATTAGACGAGTAGATTTTAGAAGTTCTACAAAATTAGAAATTATTGTTCTCTCTTGCAGAGGAGATTCAAATTAAAGAGAGGCAATAAAATAAAAGGGTATTCTGACAAAGTTCTAAATAAAAAGATTATTCTGCCTTTTTTACTAAAATAAAATATTAAGAAGAATTTAAAGGACACATTTATTATGTCCCGGAATAAAGGCATTCTTATAATTTATTTATTCATAGTATTTATTTGTAATTCTGCCGAAGCGCAGAGTGAAAAACAAATAATTTATCTTTCCTGGAAAAATGTGGTTAATATTACTTTAACCGATAATCTTACTTTAAAATATAAACAGCTTGATTATAAAATTCAGAATCTGGAAACATGGAAGTCTTTATCGACATTTATACCAACATTAACATATCAAGGTATAGCACAAAAAAATATTGAGCTGCCGGTGTTTGTTTTTATGGGTCAGCAATTTGTTGTGGGAACCCCGTATACTTTTCAACATTCTTTGAGTCTTTCACTTCCCATTTTTACAGGCGGAAGCAGATGGTTTAATTATAACATACAGAAGAATATTAAAAAATCATTAATGGAAGAACTGGAGGGAAAAGAGGAAGAAACGGTTTTAAGTACGCTGCAGGCTTATTATACAATCATACTTGCGGATGAATTACAAAAATCTGCCGAAGAATCCGCCGGAGTAGCTCAACAAAATATGGAACAGGTTCAAAAATTTTACAAAGCCGGCACCGCAACCGAACTTGATATGCAGCGTGCAAAAGCTCAATATTCATCAACACTGCCTATGCTGGAAGCGGCTGTTTCAAATAAAAAGCTTTCCGTACAAAGATTAAAAAGCTTGTTAAATATTTCTTTAACAGATTCCTTGGTTGTGATTGATAGTCTATATAAAACGGATTTCCTGAACCAATATTCGGATATGACTTTATTAGATTTAAAAGTTCTTGCGGATGAAAATAGAAATGATCTTAAAGCTTTAAAATATCAAAGGAATGCTGCAAAAGAAGCGGAGAAGATTGCACTGGGAATGTTCAGCCCGACGATTGCATTATCTGCAAGTGTTGATCAGCAGGCTCCTGTGGAAAGCTATAAGGTTAGGTGGGACGATTATATTCGTTCCAAATCTATTACTCTTTCGATTGCCTGGCCGTTATTTGAAGGAGGTAGAAAATTACTGAACTATCAGATTGCTAAAATCAAAACCGATCAAACAGATTTACTAATTAAACAAACTCATTTTGCAAACGAACTGGAAATAGAGCAGAGCTATTATAATTTTAAGGAGGCATCGAAAAGCCTGCAGAGCCTTAAAGATGCTTTGGATCAGTTCAAAGAAAGCTTGAGGATTTCAAATTTGTTATACGTTCAGGGAATGAGTAATCAACTTGACGTACTTAATGCACAGCTTCTTTACACTAAAAGTAAGAGTGATTACCTGCAGGGGATTTATAACTACACTGTAAACCAGCTCGCTTTGTTAAAATCGGTTGGATTATTAGAAAAAATCTGGAAATAATTTTTTGAAAATTGAATATCATGGGTGAGGAAAACATGAACTTGAAAATACGTCTTTCCCGGAAGGGATGGATTCTTTTTATTTCTTTAATTTTATTGATATCAGCAGGATGTTCAAAAAAAACAGACGAGGGAGTTGAAAAGTCCGTACCAGTAAAAATATATAAAGTTAAAGCAGGAACAATATCAAATTATATACGCGTTACAGGTTCTGTTACTGCCGTAGAAGACGTAATTGTTTATGGTAAAATTTCGGAACGGGTGGAGAAGATTTTTGTAAAGCCCGGCCAAAATGTGGAAAAAGATCAAATCCTGGCTGTTCAAAAAAACGATATACTAAAACAAGGAAAGGAAATAGCAAATTCAGCATTAAAAACAGCGGAAGCGCAGGCAAAATTAGCAGCTCAGGATTTTGATAGAATGGCTAAGCTTTTCTTTGAAAAAGCTATCAGCCGTCAGCAATTTGATCAATCGGAAACAGCAAAGGAAACTTCAGAACATTCACTTAATCAGGCAAAATCTGCATATGAGCAGGCCAGCGAACAATTTGAGAATAGCTTTGTTAAAGCACCTTTCAGCGGAATTGTAGCAGCGGTTTATATTGATGAAAATCAAATGATAAATTTAGGGCAGCCGGTAGTACAAGTACTTTCATCGTCCAATATGAAGGCTAAAGTTAATTTGACAGGTGAAGATATTTTAAAAGTAAGGCCCGGCCAAAAAGTACTGATAAAAATTCCGTCGATACCGGGAGAAGAATTTACCGGCAGAGTAGAAAAGGCTAACTCTTCTGTAGACCAGATGTCAAAATCACTTGAAGTTGAAATTGCTTTTTTTAAGAACGATAAAAAGCTAAAATCCGGCATGTTCGGGGAGTTTTTTATCGAAACGCAAAGCAGTACCAACAGCCTTATTGTTCCCGAAGTTTCATTGATCACTCAAACAGAGGTTAAAATAAATAAGGAAACCGGTTTGCAAGATCCTTTAAAAAAATATTTTCTTTTTATTGTAGAAAATAAATCAGCAAAATTAAAAGAAGTTAAAACTGGTATAACAAACGATGGACAGATAGAAATAAACGATGGTATTAGAATTGGCGATTCTGTAATTATTGTCGGGCAGAATATTGTCAAGGAAGGTCAGCCCGTTGACGTAACTGAATAAGGGAATCACAGATTATGATATTAACAAAATTTTCTTTAAGAAGGCAAATAACACTTGTAATGATTTATGGTGTTATAATTATTTTCAGCTTCTTTTCCTTCTCTCAATTAAAAATTGATTTCTTTCCTGATATTACTTTTCCTATTGCAGGAGTTGTTACGAATTATTCTGGAGTCGGGCCTGAAGATATAGAAAACCTTGTAACCAGACCAATCGAAGAAGCGGTATCGTCCGTAAAAAATATTAAAAAGGTTAATTCACAATCTTTTAAGGGTGCTTCAATTATAACGCTTGAGTTTAAATACGGCACCAATATGGATAAAGCAGAGAATGATATAAGAAAAAATTTGGATTTAATAAAAGATTATTTGCCGGCCGATGCCTCCAAGCCTCTTGTTTTTGTTTTTGATCCTTCAATGATGCCCATAAGCTATTTTAGTATTAGCTCACCTTATTTAGGACCGGCGGAATTAAGAAAATTATCGGAAGAGAAAATAGAACCTTTACTTGAAAGAGTTGAAGGAGTAGCATCGGTACAAACACAAGGTGGTCTGCAGAGACAAATAAATGTTTATATAAATCCGGTTTTATTATCTTCATATAATTTATCACCCAATGATGTTTTACAGACAATCCAATTCGGAAGCGGATTACAGCCGTCGGGAACTATTGAAACTACAGACAAGAGTTATAACCTTAGAGTTTTCAGCGAATATACGAATACCGACCAAATAAAAAATACAATTCTAACTTACAAGAATAACATACCGATTTATATTAAAAATGTGGCAGATGTTGTAGACGGGTATAAAGAAAATGCAAGCGAAGTAAGAGCAGATTACGGCGAAGGCGTTATGCTTATGATTATGAAGCAATCCGATGCAAACACTGTTATAACAAGCCGTAAAATAAAGGAAGCTTTACCCGATATTATTTCCAGATTACCTCAAAGTACAAAAATTAGTATCATTTGGGATCAGGCTGATTTTATTTTAAGAGCGATTAATAACCTTAGAAATACAGCTTTTATTGCTTTTATTATGGCATTTATAGTAATATACTTTTTCTTGAGAAATATTCGCGGAAGTATAATAATGGGTATCTCAATTCCTGTTTCGGTATTAGCAACCTTTGCTGTAATGTATTTGGCGAACATTACTCTTAATATTGTTTCAATGGCAGGTCTTGCACTTGCCGTAGGGATGCTGGTAGATAATTCAATAGTTGCGCTTGAAAATATTTACAGGCATAGAGAAATGGGGGAAAATTTAATAGAAGCCGCCGATAACGGTACCCAAGAAATAGGTATGGCAATAACAGCCTCAACTTTAACTACTATAAGTGTATTCCTGCCTGTACTATTTGTACCTAATGTTACTGGTCAGTTATTTAAAGATATGGTTTTAACAATTACTTTCAGTTTAGTTGTATCATTAATTGTGGCGCTTACTCTAGTACCAATGATGTCAGCAAATATTCTTAAAGTTGAAGATAAAAAAAAGAATAATTGGTTTTCAAGTATGAAGGATAGGGCAGGCGATTGGATTTTAAAATTTACAGAACGTTATACTAAAATTTTGCATTGGTCGCTTTATCATAAAAAAACAGTTTTGATTTCTGTGACAGTTCTCTTTTTCCTTTCGATCGGATTAGCTGCATTTTTAGGAGGTGAATTTTTACCTAAATCCGATCAGGGAATTATAGATGTTTTAATGGAAGCTCCTTCGGGTACACCTATTGAGAAGACCCGGCTTTATGCTTACCAAATTGAAGATATTGTAAAAGAAGTAGTTCCTAAAAATGTTTTTGAATCGTTATCGATATTTTATGGAACAAGGGAAGGTTTAGGAGCTTATGGAACGACCGCAAGTACGATTGAATTTTTTATCAGGTTAACCCCGAGAGAAAAAAGAAAGATCACTCAATTCCAGATACAAGATGTGCTGAGAAAAAAATTTGATAAAATTCCCGGAGTAACATATACATTCCAGGATGGGGGTTCATTCAGTACGGAAAAAGATATTGAGGTAAAGGTAGTCGGTTTTGATGTAGCCGGTGCAAAGGAAATTGCAAATGAATTGAAATCCAAAATGGGAAAAGTAAAAGGTTTGGTTGATATTTCCTTAAATACAAAAGAAACAACTCCTGAACTCCAGGTTCATTTAAATAAGGATTTATTAAATCATTATAATTTATCCACTCTTCAAGTGGCAAGTAATGTATCTACCGCTATACAGGGAAAAATCGCTTCACAGTTTCGTGAAAAGGGAGATGAGTACGATATATACGTCCAGTATGAAAAAGAATATAGAAATAAAAAAGCATCACTTGAACAAATGGAACTGGCATTACCTACCGGCGGCAGAATAAAATTAAAGGATGTAGCTGATATTGAAGAAGAACAATCCAGCCCTACAATTTTTAGAGAGAATCAGAGTAGGTTTGTTTCGGTAGGATGCGGCCTTTCGGGAATTGACCTTTCGTCGGCAGTAAGTGAGATAAAAAAAATTATAGCAGATACTCCAATTCCTTCCGATTACCAGGTAATTATCGGCGGAACGGCAGAAGATCAACAGGAAGCATTCTTTTACCTGGGGCTGGCGTTTATTGCTGCTATAATTTTAGTTTATATGATAATGGCTTCTCAGTTTGAATCTTTGGTCGATCCTCTAATCATAATGTTTACAGTTCCGCTTTCAATTATCGGAGTATTTATCTTTCTTACTATAACCGGTACATCAATCAGTGTTATGGCGCTTGTGGGAATTGTTATGCTTGTAGGAATTGCAGTTAATAACGGAATTGTTTTAGTCGATTATATGAACCAGCAGAGGCGTAAAGGTATGGAACTATACGAAGCTGTTGAATACAGCTGCAGAGCAAGAATGAGGCCTGTATTAATGACTGCACTTACTACAATTCTCGGTATGGTGCCTCTGGCAGTCCAATTAGGGTCCGGTTCCGAAACGTGGTCACCCCTGGCTAGAGCAGTTATAGGAGGGTTAACCGCAACTACAATTCTTACATTAATAGTGGTTCCGATAATGTATATTGTTTTTGAGCGGGCAGGCGATAGGGTTAAAAATTACTTGAGAAGAAAGAAAAAAATAATTCAGCAAATATAAATTTAAGATTTATATGCGTTATATTTTTTACGTATATAGGAAGAATTATTATAAAAACTGCGATAAGTATATTTAATAATAACGTACTTATCGCATCCAAAATATTGGGGCAAAAATTCAATTCTGTGAACTTACAAACGGAGTACCTTTAACTTTACTCCTTTCGATCGATTGTAAAGCTAAATATCTATCACCGAATTTATTAAGATTCTCCATTTCGGTATCATATTGGTCGTAATGAACTTCTTCTTCGGCAACAAGACTTTCAAACAACTGTTTTGAAACGGAATCGGAATTTGCAGCGCATTCGTTAGCCCATTGATTATATTCCTTTGCGCTTTCATCTTCCATTTTAGCTGCTAATTTAAGCATCTCTTCAACATTAAGAATTTTTTGAACTTCGGCCGATTCTTTCATTTCCACATCGCCTTTAAGAAATAAAATTCTCTCTGCTAATCTTTCAATATGAATCATTTCAGCAATAGCTGTTTTCTTAAAAAGGTTTGCAAGCAGATCATAACCGATATCATCACAATGGAAATGAAAATACATATATTGATGAACTGCGGATAGTTCATCTGCTACCGCTTTATTTAATAGTGTTATACTTTTTTCATGCATGGTTCTTTTCCCTCAATTATTTTGAAAATAAATAAAGTTTGATTAGTAATATATAAATTTTTACTTAATAGAAAAGACCCGGCTGAAAGCTTTTTAACTTTTAACCGGATCTGTTTTAAAACTATTTGATTTTTAATCCCAATTCATGTGCAAAAAAAGTAAATGCAGCTCCTGTATTTCCCAAACGCTGACTGAAAGAAGCTGTAACGCCATGCCCTTCATTCATTCTAGTCAATAACAGAATGGGATTATCCGAATTATTTGCCGCTTGTAAAGCCGCTGCAAATTTTCTTGACTGCCATGGAGCAACTCTCGGATCATTTACACCGGTTTCCAATAATGTAGCCGGATATGAAGTATTCGGCTTAACATTATAATAAGGTGAGTATGCATATAACCATTTAAAGTCTGGTTCTTTTGTTGATGTGCCGTACTCGCTGATATTGTATTGTCCGTTTGGAAATAATTCTGCTCTTAACATATCATATATACCAACAAAACTTACAACTGCTTTAAATGCTTCCGGGTGTTGTGTTAATTCCGCACCCATAAGTAATCCTCCGTTTGATCCACCAAGAATGCCAAGATGTTGTGAGTCTGTCCAGCTGTTTTTAACCATTGATTCCGCCGCAGCATACATATCATCAAATACGTTTTGCTTTTTCCCAAGCATACCTTCTTCATGCCAGCCTTCTCCGAATTCCCCGCCTCCCCGTATGTTAGCATATACTAAAACTCCTCCATTTTCCAGCCATACAAGAGAAGCTCCGATAAAATGCGGGGCTGTTGGAATTCCAAAACCTCCGTAGCCGTATACAATTGTAGGTCGTTTTCCGTTTGGTGTAATGCCATCCATTGCTAAAATCGTTACCGGAATTTTTGTCCCATCTTTAGAAATTGCATCTGTTTCCGTTACTTTAATATTAGAGTAATCAGCTGCAGGTTCAACTTCGAATATATTTTTTAGATTACCATTCGCGGAATTATATTGAACCCATCTTTCAGGTATTGTCCATCCGGAATAAGTAATTAAAGCCTGATCAGATCCACTTGAAGAAGCAACTGTTCCAATACTAATACCTATTTTAGGTAATCCTACGGTTCTTACAATTTTTCCATATTTATCATAATGATCAACTTTCCAATCCGGGCCGAGTACTTTTACAATTAAAAATCCTCCTTTTATCGGAGATACAGAATTTAAAGCCCAATCTCCTTCTTTTACTAATACTGATGATTTGCCGTCAGGTGATATTGAAAGAAGTTTGCCTTTAGGTGCGTTTTGATATGAAATTACAAGCAGATTATTACCGTCCCAAGCAGCACCGGAATTTACTTCTGAAGCAACCCTTACGTTTGCGCTTGTATCTAGTACTTGTTTCCATTTGTCTATTCCTCTTCTAAAATAGACGTAATCAGGATTCCCATCTCCAAAGTGAACAAACATCGCCGCATGTGTACCATCTTCTGAAGCAATAAAAGTATATTCGGCAACTTTCGAAAGATTTTTACCGAAAACGAGTTTATCCTCACTAGCATTTTGGCCTAGAGCATGATGATAAAGCGATGCATAAAATTGTGATTCTGTTTCAGGTATAGTTCCAGGCAACGGCAAACGCACATAAGTAAATCCTTGTTCGTTTGCATCCCATACTAATCCTGTTGGTGTTGCACCTCCTCCTGCATATTGCAAGGTTTCCTTTAAATCTTTGCCGGTTTTTACATTCATTATTCTTATGGTCGTTGCTTCATTTCCACCGACTGCGGTACCGTAAGCTATGTAATTTCCTTTGGGTGATGGCCAAAATCCGGTAACGGCCATATGTTTTTCTTTATTCGTATTAATCAGCACAATAACTTTACCGTCTGGCCAATTTTTATAAGCAACAACCGGCTGTGCCTGCGGCGGTGTAAATTGCATAAAAAATAATCTGCCGTTAATTAATTCCGGTGCAAATTGTTCAACCGAAGTTATTGATAAAGTATTTATTCGTTCGTTTATTTGCTTACTTTCTTTAAATCCGGATAATATCTTATCTGTATACTTATTTTGTTCTTTAATCCATTCTTTAACTCTTGGCGATTTTCCGTCTTCCAGCCATCTGTATGGATCAGAAACTACAGTCCCGAAGTAATTTGTTGTTACAGAATCTTTTTCTGTTTTGGGTACGTCTGAATTAGGGTTGGAACTGCATCCTGCAATCCAAAGCATTAAAAGGGGGGTCAGAAGAAATTCCAATTTTAATTTCATTACATTCTCCTTATTCTAATTGTAAATTATTTTTAGAATTTACGGGAAGAATATTAGCTTTTAGTTTTACCTTGTTCAATTTTGTTAATCAAGCTTCCGTAATTCTTATTTAATTAAGCCTTTTATGAATATTTATAATTGAACTTATATAAGATTTTAATCAGTTCTTGTGGTTAATGACACCATTGAAGAATATTACGGTATTCGAATGGACATGATTAATAAATTTGATTATTTAATACTATTTAGTTTGCAATTGGAAATTGATTTTAATCAGTAAAAATTAAAATTAATGTTTTAATTATTTGATAAACAATTAAGGTCTTAAATAATAATCTTCGAATCTGACAGAGCCGTCGGGATTCCTAGAAACATAGTCAAGTCTGTTGTTTCCGATTAAATTAAAGGTAATAAATCCTTGCTGATTTACGTCGAGGTATCTAAATATGGAAATAATTTTATTTCCATATCCATAACCAATTCCTTCCCAGCTATTTTCTTTACTTTCAAAGTGCAGTAAATAAACCTGTCTTTGCTTGGGGTAAATTTTTAAAATTGCATTACTATCGTTCTCGGCTCTCCAAACCCCGGCAAAATTTTTGTCTTCTTGAGAATATTTCAGGCTTGTATAAGCGCATCCTCCTAAAAAAGATAATATCAGAATTATTGGAATTAATTTTTTCATGATTTTTACTTTCGTATAATTTCTGGATAGATCTTTTGCTTATAATTTTTGAAGGTAATTATACTCCCATTTCCTGCTTATAAAGAAACAAAATTTATTGTTTAATTTCAAAAAATAATTCTGTTTTGTCCAATTTGAATATTTATTAAAAATTCTGTTTTAATTTTTTTATAAATTTATTATGAAATGTGCGTTTGCTCATATTGTAACTAAAAGCATTGGAAATTAAATATCATATAATTAGGTTGAACCCAAATTATTTTGAGAGCAACGAATATAGGAAATTGTTAAAGGTTTAATTCTTGAGTTTCTTGAGGTTAACTTTTTGCAATTAATTGTATCGTTGCTCTTTATTTTTAAACAAACGGAGAATTAATGGATCTAAAAAGGAGAGATCACTTTGCTAAAATTTTTCAAGGTAATACCTTAGATTTTACATATTTAATGAGTTTATCAAAATACTCATTAATAATTTTTATCTTTTCATTTCTTTTTGCGCAAACCCTAAATGCTCAGAATCTATTTATGCAGGATGAGCTTAGTACCGAATTGGCTTTCACTCCTTATCAATACAAAGACACAACTATTTCATCTGACACCGCAGCCCAGAATTTGGCATCTATGTTTACGGATACTGGACCAAAACTTTTACCGGATAGAATGAGTTTCGGCGAAAAATTCTTTTGGGGCAAAAGCGGTCTTTTTAGAGAATTGGGAATTGTAGGACCGCTGTCTTTATCTGAAAGGAAAAATGAATTAAAGATACGGCGAACTATGCTAACCGTTCATCAGTTAGCCGGCTTTACAACATTAGGTTTGATGTGGACAACTGCATATTTCGGACAGCGGGTTATTGACGGCAACCGGCGTTTGGGAGGTACGCACCAGGCATTTGTCACCGCTACTATTATATCATACGGCTTAACAGCATTACTGGCCGTTCTTTCTCCGCCGCCTCTTATCCGTCGCGACGAGGTTGGAACCGTTACCATTCATAAAACTCTTGCTTGGATTCATTTAGCAGGGATGATTATTACTCCCATAATCGGAAGCATGATAAGGCATAGACATTCTTTTAATATGAATGCAGCTCGCTTTCATCAAGTGGCCGGCTATTTAACTACTGCAACATTTACTGCAGCCGTTTTGGTTATTGTATTCTAATATCGGAGGAAAATATGAAAACGAAATTATTTAATTATTTATTACCTCTTCTATTTTTCAGCACATTACTGTTTTCACAAACAAAAAGACTGGAAGCTGCTAAACAAGAATCGTGGATAACATATAAACTTACTCATCCTTTACATGAGGTTGAATCAACCAGCAAAGATGCAACATGCTTTATTGATGCAGACGAATCAAGCAAGCAAATAAAAGCGGTTGCGGTACAGGTTGGGGTATCTTCGTTTAACAGCGGCAATTCAAACAGGGATTCCCATGCTATGGAAGTTGTTGATGCTCTTGATTATCCATACGCGAGATTTATTAGTTCATCTGTTACTCAAAAAGATGATAGTGTTAAAGTTAACGGCAAATTAACTTTTCACGGTATTACTAAAGATGTTATGATTTCAGCAAAAGAGAATTGGTCCGATAAAATGTTGGTAATCGACGGCGGATTTAATATTAGCTTAACAGCTTTTAAAATTAAACGGCCCTCCTTACTGCTTATACCTGTCAATGATACATTAAAGTTTACATTCCACCAGGTTTTTAATCTTTAAATATTCTATTAATTCTTCTTACTCAAAACCTTGAAGGTCGCATTTTCCGCCTTGGCGGATCAGCCTATGGCTGAAAAGACCTTCAAGGTTGCATAAAGCAATGTAATAATCCTAATTATTTTTTAATTCAATTTTCTGCCATCTATTTAAAAGTTCGTCAATCTGTTTTTTATAATAAGAATAAACATTAGTTTCACCTTCAGTTGGTTTGGAGTCAGCACTTTGTACTGAAGAAACTAAACTTGATAAAGCTCCTATTACCGAGGAAAGATTGGGATGCCCCCCATTAGTTAAGGTTGAAATTGAATCCGAAATCGAAGTAGATATATTTTCTTTTTTCATCTTAACCATATCATTATATACCGAAACCGATTTATTTAAAGTTGCATCAATTTCTAGCGCTAATTTTAGTTGGCTGACTAAATCTTTTTCACCAACATGAACGCGAGGATCAAGTTTTATAATTAATGGTTGGGAATATTTCTTACCATTAACATTTAATACAACTTTATATTTTCCCGGTATTACAAATGGCCCTTCGGGTTCCAGGGGTGTGCCGTCTGTCCACACAGCTGCAATAGAATAATGATATTGGAGAGCAGAAGGGCGCGGATACCGCATGTCCCATACAAACCTGTGCATGCCTGCTGTATTATTTAAATGATCGGACTTGCCGGTCCACTCTTTTTGAAAATATCGGTGAGCCGGTAATTTTTTTTCCATTTCATCGCTTGAAAATTGATTTATTAAATTTCCTTTAGAATCATAAATTGACA
>JBJKQE010000261.1:0-6110 GCA_046705645.1 Ignavibacteriaceae bacterium
TTGGTATCCTCCGCAATTTGAAGTGATCTCATCCATTGTTTCCATATTGGGATTCCAAATTGCAGCTGAAGTAATTTTACCATTATTTTCTTGAGCTGAAAGTTTGTTTAAGGGTAAAACTGTAAAAATAAAAGTTATAAGAAATAAAGAAAAAAATGTTAACGATTTCATATCCAATCCCTAAAATAAAATTATTATCATATATTAAATAATCAATCTAAATATAATTTTCAATCATAAATTTTTAATTGATCGAGCATAAAGGCATACTCGAGAGCACTTAATTTATATCTTTCAAATCTTCCAGACGCACCTCCGTGTCCAGCTGACAAATTTGTATATAACAGTAAATTATTATTATCTAATTTTTTATCACGAAGTTTAGCGACCCATTTTGCCGGTTCCCAATATTGCACCTGAGAATCATATAAAGCTGTGCTTACCAGCATAGCCGGATATTTTTTTTCTTCAACATTATCATAAGGAGAATAAGATAACATATAATCGTAATATTCTTTTATATTGGGATTTCCCCATTCGTCATATTCAAAAGTTGTAAGAGGAATTTTTTCATCAAGCATTGTAGTCAAAATATCCACAAAAGGTACACTTGCTATAATTCCTTTAAATAGTTCTGGACGCATATTAGCTACCGCACCCATTAGTAATCCGCCTGCGCTAACTCCGATTGCGAATAATTTATCCGGACTAGAATAATTCTCATCAATAAGTTTTTCAGCAGAACAAATAAAATCATTAAATGTATTTTTTTTATTTAAAAGTCTTCCGTTTTCATACCAATCGCGGCCCATTTCTTGACCACCTCTAATATGCGCTATCCCAAAAATGATACCTCTATCCAGCAAACTAATTCTAACAGAATTAAAATTTGCATCGTTGCTGATACCATAAGAACCATATCCATATAAAAGCAACGGATTTAGTCCGTTTTTTTCAAGTCCCTTTTTGTATACTACAGAAATTGGAATTTTAATCCCATCATTAGATTCAGCGTAAAGTCTCTCACATACATAATCTTGCGGATTATAACCGCCCAAAACTTCTTCACGTTTCACCAGGGTTTTATTTTTTGATTTCATATCAAAATCATAAGTTGAATTCGGAATTGTGAGCGAATTATATACGAACCTAAAAACATCGGAATTATATTCAGGATTTGAAGCGGCATATAAAGCATAGGCTTCTTCTTCAAAATCAATATAATACGCATTGTTATCTGCCCAATTAATAATTCTCAATAACTTGAGGCCGTTTTTTCTTTCCTGTATTACCAAATAATTCTTAAATGTATCTACTCCTTCTAAAAGTACATTTTCACGATGAGGTATAACTTCGGTCCATTTTGATTTTGAAGGATTATCAACGGGAGCTTTTATTAATCTAAAATTTTTTGCATTTAGATTTGTATTAATATAGAAATGATCTTCATGATGACCGACGTAATATTCCAAATTCTTTTCCCTCGACTGAATTATCTTTAATGGACCATCAGGTTTATCTGCATCTAAAAAACGAAACTCAGTAGATAAGGTACTATAAGATCCGATCAATATAAATTTATTTGATTTGGATTTGGAAACATAAACTCCATACGTTTCATCAGTTTCATGAAAGATTTCTTCATCATTTTCATCATCACATAACCTGTGTTTGAAAATTTTATAAGGTCTTAGAGTAAAATCTTTTTTTGAATAAAATACAGTCTCGCTGTCATTTGCCCATACAGCATTGCCTGTTGTATTTTCAATTTTATCGTTTAGGATTTTACCGGAAATTAAATCTTTAAAAATAATTGAACATTGTCTCCTACCGACTACATCCATTCCAAATGCTAATATTTTATTATTAGGACTTACATGTAAACTAATCACATTAAGAAAGTTATGGTCCCCAACTAATTCATTTACATCAAGTATAATTTCTTCAGGCGCATCATTCTCAGCCTTTTGCCTGCAATAAATAGGATATTCTTTATTCTCTTCATATAAATGGTAATAATAATAGCCGTTAAAAAAATAAGGAACTGACTTATCTTCAGGCTTTATTCTTCCAATAATTTCGTTAAATAATTTTTTCTGAAGAGATTCGGTGTGCTCTAATTTTTTTGTTAAATAATCATTTTCAGCATTAAGATATTCAATTACCCTTGGATTTTCTTTTTCATGTAACCAAAAATAATTATCTATTCTAGTATGGTTGTGTTTAATTAATTCTTTTTTAATTTTTTCTGCCCTGGGTGCCCTGATTTCTTTTTCCATTTTTCTCAACAGAATTGTTAACATTATTTATAATTTGAAAAGAAGTTCTATTACTCGAATTCGCAAATGTTTCTATATTAATATTTATCAATTTATTACTTTTAATTATTTGCCAGATTGGTATTTATCAGGAGAAGACCGTTATTTAATACATACAATTTTAAGCATTTTTTTTTGAAAATTGAAGTAAAAATTTAACGGTCGATAATTTATTCTAAACGAATTAGTTTTTTAGCAATTCCATCAATTCTATCCAAAAGAGAAATTAAATTTTTTTCTATTGTAAATGAATTCATCAAACAAGTTCGAAGAAATATTTTTTTATTTATTTCCGTTTGAACAATAAAAAATTCACCGTCTTCAATTAAGATTTGTCTTATCCTTTTATTTAGCACATTCAATTTTTCATCTTTGAAAGTGCTTAACTTATACCTGAAGCAAACAATATTGCTCTCGGGAGATATTGCAAGTTCAAAGTTATTTCTATTATTTATAATATCTGCAAACCTTTTACCTAAATCGAATAATGTGTTTACATTATCTTCAAACAACTTTGTCCCATAAGTTCTTAATGTTGAATATACTTTTAAACTCATAGTATCTTTTGTACATTCAAATGTTCTTTTCCCTAGATTATACCAATCTTTTTCATTTGTATCCCATAAATAAGATGCTTTCTGAGAAAAAGTATGATAAGAGTGTTCATCATTTTTAAATATCACTGCTGTCACTAAAGCAGGCTGCATTAACATTTTATGAAAATCAATTACAACTGAGTCTGCCTTCTCAATTCCATTAATTAAATATTTATATCTCTTTGAAAAGGCAGCTGGTCCTCCATGAGCAGCATCGACATGAAACCATAAATTATGTTCTTTACAAAATTCTGCCATTTCATTTAACGGATCATATAGTCCTAAAGATGTTGAACACGCATTGCCGACTAAACATACGACATGTTTTTTTTCTGCAACTGATTTTTCATAATATTTTTTTATAGTATCAATATCCAATTTATGATTATTGTTTACAGGAACTTTTACAATCCCTTTATCTCCAATTCCCATTATATGGATTGCTCTTTCAATAGAATAATGAGATTCCTCCGAGACTAAAAAAACTGGAACTTTTTCATTATTAATTCCATCAGACCAAACATTATTGGAAGATTTGATTTGACGTGCCGCAAGTAATGCCGTAAGATTACCAAGTGTGCCTCCGGAAGTTAATATCCCATCAGCATTACCATCCATCCCGATTGTTTTTGCTAAAAACTTAACCACAAATCTTTCCAAGGCAATACCGGCACTTCCCATTTCATAAACGCCCGTTGCATTATTTAGGAATGCGCTTAAAAAATCGGCTACCGCCGCCTCCGGTAATACAGGCGGAACTTGATGTCCTATATATTTGGGATTATGGAGGTGGATAGAGTTTTCAATTAAAATATTAAAAAAATCTTTTAAATTTGATTCTTTAGACGAATTAAAATCATTTTCCCAAAATGCATACATTTCTGCAGGAGACTTATAAGGAAGTACCGGTAATCCGGAATTTTCAGATTTAATTGAATCAAGATAATCAGCAAGTTTATCAATTAATAAACGGCCGTTTTCTCTAAAGGAATTGGTGTCAAACGCATTTTTTAACAGATTAGTCATTTTACATTCCTTAAAATGAATTATGCTAATGTTTAAATATTATGACACACAATATAATATTTCGGTAAGAATCTTAATAAGTTTTAATTAGTTAATAACGATGAGGCGAGTTTTTGTTTTATATCAATTAAAATTAAGGGGCAAACGCCCCATTTTTTAGACAGTTTCTTTATTGCTTATCCTAAATACGTTGCAATAATTTGTACAATCACCGCATTCCGTGCAAAGTTCTTCGTCAACTTCAGGAGCGCTATATATATCCTTTTGAGAAATAGCCCCCATTGGACATACATTTACAACAGGACAAGGATGATTTTGCGGACAGTAATCTGAAATAATATCGACCATTATTTAACTCCATTCTAAGACGGACAATTAATTAAAAGTAATTTATAGCTTACCAAAAAAAATACATTTCAACGCTATCCGATGAACTGAACTTTAAAAGGTTTCATGTATATAGTATATATTTTATTTTTTTGATGATAAAAACGACCACTAAATTAATTTTATTACCTTACATGGATATTTTATATGCAGATTCAAAAAATATATTTATATAGCATATGAAAATTTAATGGGGTATAAAATGAAAAAATATATTTTTGTAATGGTCATATTTTTTGTATTCGTTGCAGTGGGAATATCCAAGGCACAGGAAAAATCTTACAATAGTAATACTAAGATAGGCAAGATAGCTAAAGCAAACTTGGTTATGGCATTAATGTCGGACAATACAGGTTTAAGGAATAGCGCAATTGAATTTGTTCGCAAATATAATTTGGATGAAGTCATTGACGCCCTTAAAGATGTATTGGAAAATGATGAATCGAATTCGGCAAAAGTAATGGCTGCTGTAACACTTTATCAAATTGGCAGTGCCAAAAGTAAAAACGCAATATTTAATTCAAAATTGTGGAACGAAAGGGAATTCATAAAAAAGTTTAATACAGCTTTATTAATTAACTGATGTTACACAAAAATTATTTTATAAGGTGATACAATCTAAATTAGTTATTCCCACGTAACCTATCTCTCCGGTAGGCCAAGTGGGAATAAATTTTTT
This sequence comes from Ignavibacteriaceae bacterium, assembly GCA_046705645.1. Lineage (GTDB taxonomy): Bacteria > Bacteroidota > Ignavibacteria > Ignavibacteriales > Ignavibacteriaceae > FEN-1297. The sequence continues at coordinate 5,007 of JBJKQE010000261.1, forward strand.
ATCTTGATAGATATGCACTCCTCTACAGGACGACCAGACTTCTCAGAAATAATACATTTATGTTATGACATTGTATTATTTCAATCATAATTTTTCATTTAAAGTAAATAGAAATTCAAATTAAATTTAGTATACTATCTGATTTTTCAATAAACTAAATATTCGAAACTTGAGTTTAGATTTCGGGAATCTTTTTTTCTTTATTTCTCCAAATTATAAATACATAAGCACTAAAGATTAAAGCCATAATTAATTGCAACAGAATAGAAGTTGATACAACGTCCATTTTTAGCAGAGAAAAATTAACCAGAAGGACTTTTCCTGCATAATAAAATATTTTAGCAATGATTATGCTCCCCAATAAAGAAAGGAAAACAATAGAGAATCTTTTCTGAAAAAGATAAAATAGGAATATATTTAATGTCAGTTCACCCGTTATTAATAATGCTTTAAAAAATACAGGATGCCCGGAAATCAAAAATGATATTAAAGGAAGTGTAAGAGCTAATAAAAAAGTATTTCTTTTCGTAGAATGCGAAATTGCCAGTATCACCATCATTCTCATCGGATCAAAAATATAAAGAGGATAGCTGAATAAATGTGAAACCGTAGGTACTAAATAAATAAATGCTACAGCGAGCAAATCCATGATAGAATTTCTAATTATAACCCTGTTCTTTCCTAAAGCTAAAACATTTTCCATGTTAAATCCCTTTTTTATTTATTTTTCCTGTACTAATATATTACTCTTTTGTCTCTTTGTAAACAAAATCGTATTTTTCTGTTAATCAAAATGGGAATTTAAATTAAAAAGGGAAACCAGCAATAATAAAATCTTCCTTTATTTAAATTAATATTTAGAGGTTAAAATGGATAGAAGAGATTTTATTAAGAGGGGAACATTCGCTGCTTTTGCAGCCGGTACTACTTTATCCTTCGGAGGTTTATCGGATATTTTTGCAAATTCTTCACTTTCTAGTTCTATGTACGATTTAGTTGCAGTAAAAGGCGGTGAACCTGACATAATGTTTAATAAGGCCATATCATCTTTCGGCGGAATGAAAAACTTTGTTAAAAAGGGACAAAAGGTTGTTGTAAAACCTA
>JBJKQE010000262.1:0-5486 GCA_046705645.1 Ignavibacteriaceae bacterium
TTGCCGAAAAGTTTATTTGGATTATTATCTTCGTATACATCTTTATCGTATTCTGCTGCGGATTATACTCTATAGGGTATATTTCTATTGCCTGAACTGGAATGCTCCTCATCATTCCGTATTCTCCGAATGCCGCAAGATCAGTATTCGGCTTATAATTATTATAGCCGCTCTTTATCTTATATACATATGAACTCATCTTCTGCTTATCTTTTACCATCTCCGGATTTGGAGCTATCCTGCCGTTTAGTGTCTTATACTCCGATGATAATATTTGTATCGTATTGCCCGTCGCTGACGGTACTCCTATACTTATTATCCTTTCCGGCACCTCAGGCAGTCCCCATTCTTCTGCATGAGGCAATACACCGTATCTTAAATTTACCTTTATATACTTTTCATTATTTATTTTTATTACCGATGTGTCTGAATAACTGGGATTATACTCTATGATCAGCGTATTCCGGGTTGATGTTATCACTTGAAGATCATTTTGACCAAATGTTTGGAAGACTGAAATTAAAAATATGAGCAACGTAAATTTAACAGACATTTAATCTAACCTTAATTTATTTCCCCGAGGCTAAACATGAATGTAAAACCCCTGTTAGAATGAGATAATCTATTTTTAGTTTGTCATTACATTATTATTTCAAAATTTTGAGTTTAATAAATTAAGAATAAATTAAACTATCAAGGCAAATAAATTATTTTAAAATAATTTTGATATACACATTAAAATCTCTCTTATAATTAATTATGCTAAATTATTTCAAGATTTTTTAATGTGCTTATAATTTTCTCACTATTAAAATATATTATGGATGGTGTTGTTTTTTCAAATAATATTTTTTTGTTTTTACCTATCAGAATTAATTTGCGCTTTGTAAAACCTAAAAAATTTACCGCTTCAAATTTTTTTACGACCTCTTTTTTATCATCGCTTAAAATTCTAATACCGGATCTTATCGAATTACAAAAGGATGCATGAGATTCGGAAGATTCCGGGTTTATCCCTATCACTTCAATTCCGTATTTTTCAAATTCGGATTTATTTAAAGTATAATTTGTTAATTGTTTTGTGCAGACTGGAGAATTATCCTTTGGATAAAAAACAAGTAAAATTGATTTATCCAAGTTCTCGTACAAATTAAATTTATTTCCGTTTTGATCCTTCAGAGTAAAATCATCAACGACTTCGCCTATTTTCATAGACCCAATTCGGTTTTATTACCTCTCATTGCATTGATGCAAAATTCTATGTGTTCGTCAAGGTTTACACCTAGTCCCTCCGCGCCTTTAGTAATATCTTCCCTGCTTACGCTTCTTGCAAATGCCTTATCCTTCATTTTCTTTTTGACGGATTTCACTTCAACTTCATCCACAGTTTTATTCGGTCTTACATAAGTAACTGCAGTTATGAACCCGGCAAGTTCATCGCAGGCGAATAAAGTTTTTGCAAGTAATGTGTCTCTTGGAACCCTGGAATATTCGGCATGAGATAAAATTGTATTTCTAAACTGTTCGTCAAATCCTTTCTCTTTCAAAATTTCCGAGCCTTTAAAAGGATGTTCTTCGGCAGTAGGAAATTTTTCATAATCAAAGTCATGAAGCAGCGCAACGTTACCCCAGTATAATTCGTCCTCACCGAATTTCTTTGCGTATGCTTTTACGCAGGTTTCAACTGCAAATGCATGCTTTAATAAACTATCGGATTTAGTATATTCATTTAGCAAGGTTAAACAATATTCTCGATCTCTTGCAATATCTTCCATAGTATCTCCCTAAGAATTAAATGAAAATGAATAAACTTTAAAAACTTATATTAAAATTAAATAATTATTTTGCAGAAGGATTAAAACCAGGACACAAATCGCCCAAGATACATTTTAAGCAATGAGGTTTTCTGGCAATACATATCTTTCTCCCATGAGCTGCCAAATAATGGGAAGAGTTTATCCAATCCTTTTCAGGCAATAATTCTTTCAACTTCATTTCAATTTCTTCAGGATCATTGGATTCAATAAAGCCTAAAATATTGGACAACCTTTTTACATGCGTATCAACCGCAATTGCCGGAATACCAAAAGCATTCCCGGCGACAACTGAAGCAGTTTTTCTTCCGACACCAGGTAATTCCGTTAATGCTTTAAAATCTTCCGGTACTTTTCCATTATACTTCTTTATTAAAACTTCACAGCAATTTTTTATACTTTTAGCTTTTTGCCGATAAAATCCGGTTGAAAAAATATCTTTTTCCAATTCCTCATCCGGTACTATTAAATAATCCCTTGGGACCTTATATTTTTTGAAGAGGGATTTGGTAACAATATTCACTCTTTCATCGGTACACTGCGCCGAAAGAATTGTAGAGATTAGAAGTTGAAAAGCGCTGCTATATTCTAAGGCGGGTTTTACAACAGGATATTCTTTTTTTAATAACGAAAATATTTTTGAGGCATACTCTTTTTCAGAATTCTGCCTGTTCGTCGATTTGCTTGATGTCATCTTTGTGAAACCTTTTATCCCGTATGATTAATCTTTCGACCGGTTTGTTATTAATTATATGACTTTGAATTATTTCTTCAACATCATCCGAAGTAACTCCGCCGTACCATATTTGTTCCGGATAAACAAGGACAGTAATTCCAAACTCGCATGCATCCAGGCACCCGGATATATTTGCACGAACTTCCGAATTGAGGCCGAGTTCTTTTAATCTTTTTTTAAATCTATCTCTAACCGCTTCACTGCCCTTTTCAAAGCAGCATCCGCGCGGATGACCTTCCGGCCTCTTATTCTCACAAACAAAAATATGTTTTTCAAATCTCTTCATTTAACAAATTTAATTTTGATTACAATTATAGTTATAAAAATTAAAAGAGGCTGGTTCATGAATAATTTTCATAAAGAAATTGGAAAGTTAATATTTTTTCAAAAACGTTTCCTTCAATCTTTATATTAAATAAATTATTCTTGAGGCAGCCTCTTTAGAAGTAGCGCGTACGGGATTCCTCCAATGGAGTCCCTTCGGGAGAACCCGTGATCTCCGTTTAGCTATATTATTTTTTTATCTTTCAGCCAACGGTAACCTTCAATCAATTTAAAAAATCTTTCCCTTGCTGCTGCTTCTTTTCTAGTATCAAATTCCTCATAATAATGAATTTTATAAGGCTTATGTCCTCGAGTATAATTTTCTTTTCCTGAATTATGAATTTTTAGTCTGCCTTCTATATCTTGTGTTGATCCATAGTAAAATGAATTGTCCTTTAAACTTTTCAAAATATATGCATAATACATTTTTGTAAAAATAAAATGGTGTAAATTGGATTATGTAGCGCGTACGGGATTCGAACCCGTGATCTCCGCCTTGAGAGGGCGGCGTCCTAAGCCACTAGACGAACGCGCCTATATTTTTCAGCTTAGCTAAAGAGATTTTAGAAAACTTAAAAATTTTTGATTCCAAATTTTCAAAATCTCTTCAAAAATAAAGCATTATTCACAAAATTCCAAGATACTTACCGTAAGTGGATTAAACCTAAAACCCCATGACCATTGGTTTATATTATGAATTATTGCATATAAGAATTCAGAAAAACTTAAGAAAATTCTACCGGTCTAAAAATATTTTGTAGTAAAAAAGTAACTAAAAAATCATTGCAGGATAAATTCAGCAATTTTTTATAAAAATTTTCTGGCATTGTTTGTGATATTTTCACCTAGGTTAAAAATGTTAATTTAAATCGCAGCATATTATAAAAATGACTTATTATATGTTTTGTGACCTAAGAAATAGCATTTGTTTAATTAGAATATTTAATTCCCTATCGATTTTCAGTTAATACTTTCTGCGGATAAAGTACATTATATTAATATTTTTCTAAAGGTTTAAAGATGAAAAAACTTTTATTAATTGGTTTAGCGCTGATAATTCCGGGCTTAATGATATATCCTCAAATCTATTCCCCGAATCCTTATTGGTCCGGAGGTTTAGATGCAGGGTATAACAGCGGTATTGGTGTAATGGGTCATATAAGAGTTTCCAATTTTGCGGAAGATTTTCCCATGTCAATAAGGGCTGCAATTGAATATACAAGCGTAGACCCGGGAGATCCTGTTGCTGCAAGGTCAATTTTTATAAATAATGCAACCAACGGAGTACCGCAAAAAAGCGGTTATGTGTGGGACTTTAGGCTGGACTTCATGTATAAAGTAAAATTAGCAGGAATTCCGGAATCTTTTTTTTACGCCGGTCCGAGATATTCAATGTTTACCGCTGTATTTAATTTTATAGACGGCAACGAATTTTTTAACATAAACGCCAACCAATGGGGACTAGGCGGCGGTGCCGAAACAGATTTCCCCTTATCCGGCAGGTTCTCTCTTGTCTTCAATGCAGGTCTTGATTATTATTTTCTAAGCCAGATATACGGACACGATACATCTTACGATCCTAACGGTACGATAATTAACGGAAGGGAAAATTATACTTACCAAAGTGCTGATAATGCAATAAACCAGCCGAAGCTTGTGCTTAAATTGATGATGGGATTTAATTATTATTTCTAAAATTAATTAAGAGAGGCAGTTGATAAATAATATAATTTTTTTATTGCTGCCTCACCAGGGTTCGAACCTGGACTCTTCTGATCCAGAGTCAGACGTGTTGCCAATTACACCATGAGGCAAATCTTACCCGCTTAAAATACAATTTTTCAGTTATCCAAACAAACATAAAAAGTTAATCATAAACTGATTACTATTTCTATTATTTCTACCTGTTTGTTTTGGACTGCATTTTGTTAACTAACGTTCAAAGTACTTTTTTTAATTTTTTCTTTATTTCTTTGATAAATTAAATTATGTTTATTAAAGATTTCCGCTGACAATAGATAGATACTCTATTTTAACACGGGAGAATAAAATGGGAACTAACCTTTAAGGTATTAAAAATCTAAATTCAATGTTTTAAATAGCATTTGAAAATATACAAAGTATGGTAATTGCCGTAACAGTATTTTTTATGAATAAATGATAAAAAATATAAGGGGTACGAAAATGAAAATAAATTTAACGTTAATTCTTTTCGCTTTTATACTCGGTATGATCGTCTACCACTTTCTTTTTAAGCAGACTATTGTAAATATTAAAACAGTTCACGATACGACATATGTAAAGGTTGTTGTAAAAGATACCATTTTAAAACCGGTTTTTACCGAAACTATTAGGAAAGATACATCTCAGCATTTTATATTCACAAAGAGAGGATTAGCTGTAGAAGGTTCAGCAAAGAAAATATCCACTAAGAAAGTTTTAACCAAACAAGAGTCAACATTTATGGTCGAAACCGATACGTTAAAATCCAATAATCAGTACAAAGCAAGCGTAAACAAAACGTATATAACTAAAAATAAAGATACGGTAACCGTTAATGCCGAATATGTATCTCCGATACCTCTTTCATCATATTCTTACTTTAATATAGC
>JBJKQE010000263.1:0-3335 GCA_046705645.1 Ignavibacteriaceae bacterium
CAAAAACTTTAACGGTATAGCCTTTTTTAGTTAATTGATAAGCGCATGATAATCCGGCAGGTCCAGCGCCAATTACAGCAACCTTCTGAGGATAATTATTTCCATCAACACGCTCAAATTTAAAATCATTTTTCAGAGCATAATCTCCCACAAATCTTTCTAAATTATTTATTCCTACAGATCCGTCCTTATAGTTTCTATTACAATTATCTTCACAAGGGTGCGGGCATACTCTTCCGCAAGTTGATGGAAATGGATTTTTTTCGGTTAATATATTCCATGCTTTTTTAAATGATTCATCATAAGTTCTTCCGGTATCTTCGGACTGACTAATCGTTGTTAAAAATTCTCTTATGTTCGTTTCATTAGGACATCCATTTGCACACGGCGGAGTTTTAACAACTTGAACCGGACGTAACGGTGAAGTCTCAACAGCGGAACTGCCGGATGAGTGAGACCCTAAACTTCCTAACGATCTTTTTGCTTTTTTTACAACCTTAGCCATTTATTATTCTCCAATATCATACTGATTCAAATTTTTTTTAATAGTCTGTTATAAAATCAGGCGTAAGGATAAATTCCCGATTTTACATCTTCCATTTGAGCTAATATCTCATTATGTTTTTGCTCATCGGTCATTAGATAACCCAGTAAATATCTTATTACAAAATTTTTACTGTTTTTCCTTGCCTCTTCGGCAAGTCTGATTGTTTCTTTTTCAAGTTGAATATGTTTATCAACCATTTCCCACACTTCACCTAATTCTTCAGGCGTTAATGTAATCGCCTGTTTTTCAAAGCTGTCTATAATCAACTGCTGAATTCTTTTGTGCATCGCAGAATCCTGCCGGATTATTTCCATAATGTGCTTAACTATCGGATTTTTTGTTTTAGCCATAATATCAGTAGTAGATCTAACAGATTGATCCTCAACAACCTGCCACTCTTTTAAAATCTTAAGTAAATTTTCATTTAATTCTTTTTGCTTGGCCATTACTTTACCTTTTATTTATTCCTGGATTACAGTTATAGTTTTTTTTGAATTTTTGAATTGTTGTGCACTTTTAATTATACCGTTAACCCATTTGGGAGTTGCTAAAGCGTGAACATGAATGTAGCCGGCAAAAACATTTTTATAGGTAATTCCATCTTTCTTGTTGAAGCATCCTACACCCCTGGTTAATGAAAGCGATGTTTTTATTTCAGAATCATATTCATAAATACTTGAGTAATGAAACTCATGACCCTTAATTATTTCACCTAATTCGTAAAATGGATTTTTACCATCAACAACAGCTTCGCAGTAACCATGCCCTTGCGGCTTATTATTCATTTTAATTTTAATCGGCAAAACTCCTGACAATGGATATTTTCTTCCTTTCCAGTCTATCTCTTTAGCTAAATAAATTAAGCCGCCGCATTCAGCATAAATCGGAAATCCTTCATCAGCTAATTTTTTAATTGATTTTATCATTTCTTTATTTGATGCTAACTCCTCAAGGTTCAACTCCGGGAAACCACCGCCGATATATAATGCATCAATATTATAAAGTGCCCTATAATTGGCTAATGCAATCGGTACAAGTTGAACGCCTGCCTCATTAAGCATTTCTAAATTTTCCGGGTAATAAAATGAAAAAGATTTATCCTTAAAGTACCCTATAGATATTTTTTCTCTAGTATTGTTAATTTTATTAAAATTATGAGAAATACTATGTTCTGAAGAGCTTTCTTCATTGGTCTCGTCGATATCAATTGAAGGGGCATTAACAGCTAATTTCATTATTTTTGAAACGTCAACATTGTCTTCAATTATATTTCGAATACCCAAAAGGAAAATGGATTTCTGTTCAAATTCGTCCGGCATTATTAATCCCAAATGCCTCTCAGGCAAAATAAATTTTTCCGAGAGTTTTGGAATAATTCCTAATACCGGTATACCGGTTTCACCCTCAATCGCATCTTTAGCAATTTTGGAATGACGCTCATTTGCCGCCCGATTTAAAATGGCGCCTTCAATATTTAAATTACGTCCAAGATTAATACAACCTAATATTGATGCAGCGGCAGTTCGTGTAACTTTGGAAATGTCCTGAACTATAATAACCGGTGCTTTAAGCAAGGAGGCTAACTCTGCAGTGCTATGAGTTCCTTTATTATTAACACCATCGAAAAGCCCCCTATTGCCTTCTATAATATTGATTCCGTTTTTGTCGGCTCTTTTTAAGAAAGATTCTTTAACTTTGGGAAAACCCATCAAGAACGAATCAAGATTCCTCGCAGGTTTACCGGCTGCCAGACTCAGCCAGGCTGCGTCAATGTAATCGGGTCCTTTTTTGAAACCCGTTACATTAACGCCTCGGCTTTTGAAACTTGACAGTAGACCGCAAGAAACAATAGTTTTACCTGAATCCCCTGCTAATCCGGCAATTACAATCCTTGAGTAATATTCACGTAACATATAAAATCAACCATTGTCGTCAATCAAAATGAACTAATTTTCAGCCCCTTCTTTATGGGGTATTTCAATAAAGCTGCCGCCGAAATATGTATAAACACATTTACCGCTTTCAATTAAATCTCTAATGGCGGATTTAGCCAAAGCTTTATCACAACTATCGCCGAACAATTCGTTTACAGCTTTTGTCAAATCGGTAGCTTTCCATTTTTTTTGACCCATACTATCTTTTATCATCTTATACATAGCTTCAGCAACTTCTTCAACTTTAACTTGCTCAGCCATAACTAACTCCTTTTAATAAGTTAAATGCGCTGATCTCTTAAACGTTAAACCAGCATGTTTGAAATCGTCTATATGTTGTTTCTCGAACGGAATGCCCGTAAGTTGGAAAAATCTAGGCCATCCAATTCGATTTACCCATTCACCCATTCTTTCATAAGGTCTTGCATTATTAGCCCAAACCTCCACAAGATTTTTTACCGCATCAACTACTTCCGGCCATCTTGGCGGATTATTTGGAATAAATGGTATTGCCAGCTTTGAAAACATAGGTTCGCTTCTTGCGTTAGATACTTTTCCTCCTACCCAAATAGAAACTCCGTCGTTTAAAGGATCATTAAGAGGCATAGCCGGACATACTGTATAGCAGTTTGCGCAGAACATACATCTTTCTTCAGTTACTTCTACAGTCTGTTTACCATTTACAGTAACGGGTTTTATCGCCGCAGTCGGACATGCAGAAACTACCGACGGTATTTCGCACATAGCATTTAAATTATCCTTATTAACTTTGGGAGGACGTCTATGTATACCCAGAATTGCAATGTCCGAACAATGGACAGCACCGCACATATTCAAGCAGCATGCTAATGCAA
>JBJKQE010000264.1:0-12908 GCA_046705645.1 Ignavibacteriaceae bacterium
GAGTTAAAACGGGCTCTAAAAGTTTTTGAAGATAAAAAGTCTTGGAATAAAATAATGAAAAATGGTATGAAATCGGATTTTAGCTGGAATTCTTCAGCGAAAAAATATATCGATTTGTATAAAACAGTTTTAAATAATGAATAATGCCAAGCTACGCTGTGTTTTTAGATAGAGACGGTACTTTAAATGAAGATCCGGGTTATTTAGGAGATCCAAATCATTTGAAATTATATCCTCACACGGGGGAAGCATTATCAATTCTTAAGAATGAGTTAAATTTTAAATTAGTTGTTATCTCCAATCAGTCTGGTATTGCAAGAGGATTGATAAGCAAGGAAATGGTAGATTCTGTTAACATTAAAATGAATGAGCTTCTGAAAGAAAATAATGTATCGATAGATTCTTTTTATTATTGCCCATCTCACCCGAATTTCAGCAGTGCATTGGAATGCGGGTGTAGAAAGCCTTCGCCGGAAATGGTTTTTAAAGCTGCCGAAGAACTTAAAATTGATTTAACTAAATCTTATTTTGTCGGCGATTCGGTTACCGATATTGAATGCGGAAAGAATGCCGGCTTGAAGACAATTCTGGTAAAAACCGGGTACGGTAAGGAAAGTTTTTCTATCTTGCAAAAACAAAATAAATTTCCCACTTTTGTTGCTCAAAATATTATTGAAGTTTGTTCTTTCATCAAAAAAGACTTTACTGGAGAAAAATAATTGATATATCGTAAAATAATAATAATTCTTGCCGGAATAATGGCATTAGCTTTGTATTCCTGTAAAGATAATCCTACTATGGTAGGGGCAAGTTTAGTTAAAAATGATTATATAAGTGTTAAACAAATTGATTCTTATAAAGATTCTCTTCATCAAACATCAACTTATCAAAAAAAGGTAATACCTTTAAGTGGTTCCAACTACCTTTTAGTCGGAAAAGAAGCTAATGTGCAAGCTTCTACTTTAATCAAATACGCTATTTCTTTGACCGACACAATGATGTCCGATATTAATAATAATGTTGCCAGTGTTATTTCTGCATCTATAGGATTTATTCCTGCATATACATTCGGTGATACAAATGCTGCGTTTGATTTTTCCGTGCATAAAGTTAACAGCGTCTGGACTTCGGTCGGATTTGATGCGGATTCTTCGTTAATCCTTGATCCATCCGATGTAAGTTCCAATCACCAATTTTCGGATTCTGTTGTAAGTGTTGATATATCTAATTCTTTAGTATCTAACTGGCTTAGAGAGATAAGAGATTCTACATATGTTTCAGATTATGGGATTTGTCTAACCCCAACTAGTTCCACTAAAAAAGTGGTAGGTTTTGAAGTTTTAAATTCAAGTTCAATCATAGCTTCTACATTGCAAATTGTAATACAAAAATCTGGTGTCTATACTGATACTCTAATTTTCTATCCTTCTAAAGATATAAGTGTTGTTACCGGAAACCTTCCAGCAGCAGTAAAAGGAGATATGTTTATTCAAAGCGGCCTTACAATAAATTCTCATTTATGGTTTGATATTTCTTTTATACCTAAGAATGCTACTATTAATAATGCTATGTTAACCCTTACACGTGATTCGGTTAATACAATTACAGGCAGTCCATATGCAAATTATTTAAATGTATTTATATTAGGAGACAGCACTACGGAAACATTATCTGATTCTACAAAAATATCTACATTAACAGGTTCCGGAAATATATTTCAAGGTAGTATTACTTCAATTGTTCAAAGTTGGATTGATAAGGGAAATAATCAAGGATTGCTAATTAAATCATATGCTCCGGGATCCGGGCTGGAATTATTTGCTATCAAAAACAGTAGTGCAGCGGATTTATCTGTTCGGCCGCGTTTACAAATTACATATACAATTCATAAGTGATCATGAAAATAAAATTTAAATATATATTTTACGCAATACTCATTTCCCAATTGACATTGCTGGCGCAAACCAACTCAAGTTATTCCAGAATAGGAATTGGTGATATTGCTTATTCTTATTCTGCAAGTGAATTGGGCATTGGGCAGCTTGGTATCTCGTTAGCAGAGCCGGGATTTATTTCAATAAATAATCCTGCATCTTGGGGAAAATTAAATTCTACAAGATTTCAAACGAGCCTTTCATATTCCGGCTTAGTTCTTTCGGATCCTTCAAACAAAGATTTTAACGGAAAAGCTCAATTTAATGGTTTCGCTTTTGCATTTCCGGTAAGTGTTGAACACGGAATATCTGTCGGCTTTGGATTGGTTCCTTATTCTAAAATTAATTACCAGGTAGTACAGAATTATTCTTTTCCAAATTCTTCCGATGGGCAATATTCGTTAAACTACAAAGGCCAAGGAGGTATTTCAAAACTATTTATAGGCACATCATATAATTTACCATTTAATTTAAGTGTCGGTGCAACATTTGATTATTATTTCGGAAATATGGTTTATACCGCAATCTCAAATTTTACAAATTCAAATAATGTCTCTACCCAATATACTACCTCATATCAACCGAATGGTATAGGAACAACTATCGGTATAATCAGCCCGGATATATCTAAGATGTTTAATTCCAAAACTATTTCCGACATTAAGTTAGGAATTGCTTTAAATTATATGAAAACATTAAATACGGATACACTTTTTACTTCGTACACTCCGGACCGAAGTATTACTTTTGATACAATTGGTATTGGTACCACAACAATGAAAATTCCTTTAAGAATATCGGCAGGATTAAGTTTTTCTTTGGATAAGAGATATTTGATAACCTTAGATGCAGCCTCTCAGGCATGGTCAAATTATACTTTAAATAACACAAAGCTGCCGGATTTAAGAAATTCATTATTATTAAGCGCAGGGTTTGAATATAGGCCAAAAGAGGAACTAGGGATGTCAGTATGGGAACAAATTATATGGCGCGCAGGTTTAAGTTATGAACAAACACAGTATAATATTAATAATGTGGGTATTAATCAGTATTCTGTTTCAGGCGGTTTTTCTTTTCCGTTAAGCTACGCAAACACTATAGACTTTGCGATTCAATACGGAATTAGAGGAAAATCTGAATATAATCTTGTAAAAGAAAATATTATTAAAATAAATTTTGGTTTGAGTTTAGGAGAACTTTGGTTTATAAGGCGTAATCAATAAATTCAAAAATAATATTAAGGTAAAAGGGTGAAAACAAAAATTAATTTTTTTGCATTTTTAATATTAGCAGTATCTATATCAACCTCAAATGTCTTCCCAAATATTATGGATTCCGATTCTTCTGCATCTGCTGATTCAATTAGATTAATTACTCAATATAGCCTCTTTGCTGAGTATTATAAAAATAAGGATTATCAAAGCGCTTTGCCGTATGCATGGAATGTACTTAAGTTGAATCCTAAGAAATTCAGTAAATGGATATTTTTTAAGATGGAAGATGCTCTATGGTATCTTCATGATTCTTCCCAAATTCCCCAAGAACAAATAAAATCAATCGACGACACGATAAGATACTTTTATAATGAAGCGATAAAATATTATCCTCAATCTAAAGGATATTTTGAAGCTCGGAAGGCATTTGTTTCTGAAACATGGCTAAATATGAGTCCTGATTCGCTTATCATAGAATACGAACAGGCAATTAAGGACGATTCTACAATTTCAACTTATTACTATAATATGCTGGGACAGCTTTATAAAAATAATGCGAATGATAAGAATGAATATAAAGATAAAGCTATAGATTTATATACATATTTAAATCAAAAGGAGTCAAATAATCCGCAATGGACTACGGAGTTGGAATCTCTAGTTGAAAATATTAAACAACTTGTCGCCATTAGAAAAAAAGCCTGGGAAATGGATAAGAATAATTTATCCAAAGCATGGAATTACTCAGTAACTGCTGTAAAAGCAGATATGTACCCTGATGCTTTAGATGCATTGGAATTCTTGACTTCGAAAGTTCCGGATAATGTAAATTACTGGGTGCAATTAGCTTCCGCATATCAAAAAGTCGACAAACTTGATAAAGCTGAAGCAGCATATAAAAAATTAATTAATTTGAAACCAAATAATAAAGATTATTATATAAACTTAGGTATAGTTTATAAAGATCAAAATCGTTATGCTCTTGCAAGAACTGAATATATAAAAGCTAATGATATTGCCAAAGGGTGGGGACAGGCAATTTTCTATGAAGGACTGCTTTATGAACAGGCTGCAAGAGTGTGTGAATTTAATTTCGAGACCAAACTAGTTTATTTGCTGGCAGTTGAAACTTATAAAAAAGCACTTAGCGTAGATCCTAATTTTGCTCAGGCAAAAGAAAGAATAAACGCATTATCTAGCTCCATACCTACAAAAGAAGATTATTTCTTCAGAGGTTATAAGTCCGGTCAAGTTTTGCCTATTACCGGTAACTGCTATGGCTGGATAAATAAGAATGTAACAGTTCCATAAAATTATGCGGACTTAAGTAAATATGTTATTATGTAAATTTATGGTGAATAAGGTTTTAGAATTACAGTTCTAAAACCTTTTCTCTTTAAATATCTTCTATATTTTGTGCTTAAAGATGAAGGAAAATAAATTTTTTTTTGATACTTTTGTAGTTCAGAAAATAAAATTTGGTTTAATCGGAATGATACTGAATAGGAAATTAATCACATCTATAAAAAATTATGTATGATTTTATAAAAAAAGACGATGAAATTTTTGAAGTACTTTCTTTAGAAACTAAAAGGCAGCAAGAAAAATTAGAACTAATCGCGTCAGAAAATTTCGTTAGCCCTGCTGTACTCGAAGCTGCCGGCACAGTATTAACAAATAAATATGCCGAAGGCTACCCGGGGAAACGATATTACGGCGGCTGCGAATATGTGGATATGGCTGAAAATATTGCAAGAGAAAGGCTAAAAAATTTATTTAGTGCCGAGTATGTTAATGTTCAGCCCCATAGCGGGTCGCAGGCAAATATGGCTGTATTGATGTCTTTGCTAAATCCCGGGGATAAATTCCTTGGACTTAGTTTGGCTCATGGCGGGCACCTTACCCATGGATCCCCGGTTAATTTTTCAGGTAGCCTTTATACTCCTATTGGATATACTTTAAACAAGGAAACTAAAGTTTTGGATTATGATCTAATTGAAGATCTGGCCAAAAAAGAAAGGCCGAAATTAATTATTACAGGTGCAAGTGCTTATTCGCGTGAGTGGGATTATGAAAAGTTTAGACAAATAGCCGATTCAGTCGGAGCTCTTTTAATATGCGATATGGCTCATCCGGCCGGACTTATTGCAAAAGGTTTATTAAAAAATCCTCTTCCTTATTGCGACGTGGTTACCTCAACAACTCATAAAACACTTAGAGGCCCCCGCGGAGGAATAATTTTAATGGGCCAGGATAGGGAAAATCCTTTCGGATTAAAATCTCGTAAAGGGGATAGGCTTAAAATGATGTCTGAAATACTTGACAGTATGGTAATGCCGGGAATACAGGGCGGTCCGTTGATGCATATTATTATGGCAAAGGCTGTTGCTTTTGGTGAAGCACTTAAAGATTCATTTGCCGTATACGCAGAACAGATAATTAAGAACTCTAAAACTCTTGCAAAAAAATTAAGCGAATATAGTTTTGATGTAATATCGGGCGGAACAGATAATCATCTAATGCTTATTGATTTAACAAACAAAGATATAACAGGGAAGGAAGCGGAAATTGCACTCGGTAAAGCCGGAATCACTGTAAATAAGAATATGGTTCCATTTGATCTTCGAAGTCCTTTTGTAACCAGCGGAATTAGAATAGGTACTCCGGCAGCTACAACACGCGGGATGAAGGAAAATGAGATGAATTTAATTGCTGAAATGATATACAAGACTATTTCCAATTCGAAGGATGAAAAAAAGTTATCTGAAATAAATGAAGAAGTTAAAACGCTTTGCTCACGCTTCCCGCTCTATAAGGAAATAAATTAAAGAATTGAATTAAAGTGGCTTCAGAAGATTTAACAGTTATCAATAATCCGGTTAATGATGATCCCGAAGAAGGTGAAATGACTTTTCTGGAACACCTTGAAGAGCTCAGATGGCGAATAATTTATTCTTTAATCGGGTTAGCGGTAGGTACAATTATCTGCTGGATATTTGTAGATTTTTTGGTTAATGATATTTTACTGCTTCCTGCTCGAAATGCCCACGTACAGCTTCAAAATTTAAAACCTTTCGGCCAGTTGATGCTCTTTTTTGAAGTCGCTATGATCGGCGGGGTTATTCTTAGCTTGCCTAATATATTTTATCAATTCTGGAAATTTATAGCTCCGGCACTAAAGAAAAACGAGCGTAAATATATTTCATCAATTGTTGCGTTTTCAACTTTATGCTTTCTAATCGGTATAGTATTTGCGTACTTTGTAATGCTTCCGCTTTCCTTAAAGTTCGCAGCTCAATTCGGTTCATCAGAAATAAAAAATGTTTTTGCTATTACTGAATATATGTCGATTATAATTAGTATTATGCTGGGCTCCGGCCTGGTTTTTGAACTTCCGATGATTTCATTTTTTCTTACGAAAATTGGTATATTAAAACCATCCTTTATGAAAAAATATCGCAGGCATGCAATTGTAATAATTTTTATAGCTGCAGCATTTTTAACTCCCGGCACTGATCCAGTATCTCAATTAATTCTAGCAGGTCCGTTAATTCTTTTGTATGAAATAAGTATTATAATTTCAAAATTAGCAGTTAAAAAATCTTGATACGAAATAAACTATCGGAAATAAGTGTTCCAATAAAGTCTGAATTAGAAACATTCAATGAAATGTTCAAAACATCAATTAGATCGAATGTAGGTTTGGTTGATTTAATTGCCCGATATTTAATAAGGCAGAAGGGAAAAAAAATAAGGCCTCTTCTTGTCCTGCTTTCTGCTAAAGTTGCCGGCGGAGTTAATGAACGTACATATAGAGGTGCAACATTAGTTGAACTTTTACATACGGCTACTTTGGTTCATGATGATGTAGTTGATAATGCAGATAAAAGAAGAGGGTTTTGGTCGATAAACAAGGTATTTAAGAATAAAGTCGCAGTTTTAATGGGTGATTATCTTTTGTCCAGGGGACTAATGATTGCAGTTGAAGGAAAAGATTTTGATTTTCTTGAGGTTATTACAAGAACCGTTAAAAGAATGTCTGAAGGGGAATTACTGCAGATAAGAAAAACGAGAAAATTGGATATTGATGAAGAAACCTATTTTAAAATAATTTCCGATAAAACAGCTTCTTTATTGGAAACATGCTGCGAAATTGGTGCTATGAGTGCAAGCGTAGATCCGAAATATTGCGAAGCAATGAAGCAATTCGGCGAAAATATCGGTATGGCATTTCAAATAAGAGATGATATACTTGATTATGAAGGCAGCTTAAGTACAATCGGAAAACCGATTGGGGGAGACATTAAAGAAAAGAAAATAACATTACCTTTAATCTACTCAATGAACCAGGTCTCAAAGGACGAGGCTGTAAGGATAAAAAAAATACTTAAGAATGAAAAAAATAAGGAAGATATAAAAACTATAATTGAATTTGTTCGTAAGAATAACGGTATAAATTATGCGTTGGAAACGGCGGCTAAATATTCGATTATAGCTAAAGAAAAATTAAAATTATTTCCTGATTCTCAAGGTAAAATTGCGTTGGAAGCTTTGGTAGATTTTGTAATTGACCGGAAAAACTAAAATTTTTATCAGTAATATTATGAGACTTATTCCTAATTATCCGCTTTTTGTTTTTTTATCTCTTCTTTGATTATAAATCCTTTAATAGGTTCACGAAGTGTTAAAACAGGGCAAGGCGCCTTTCTAACAACCTTTTCTGCAGTGCTTCCGAATAAAATATGTTCAACTCCAGTATGACCATGCGTGGCTATAATAATTAAATCGATATCTTCTTCAGAGGCGGTTTCAATTATTTCTATAAACGGTTTGCCCGTTTTAACAATCGTTTTAACAATTACATCAGTAGGAATTTCTTTTTTTGCCAGTTTATCCAATTCCTCAACGGCACGTTTATCCATTTCAAGATCAACAGAGGGGATTGCAATTTGGCCCATGCTAAAATCCGGCGGATAAATTACCGGTTCAACTACATAAATTAAATAAAGTTCTGCCTTGTATTGCTTAACAAAATTTACCGCATATTTAAGTGAATTTTTTGAGTAATCAGAAAAGTCAATAGGAACAAGAATTTTTTTTATGTTAGGTTCCATAATCTTTCTCCGATTTAATTTTAAGATTTGCATGAAGAGAAATATGATCTTCGTTTAACTTTCTAAGTCTCATTGCAATAATTTCGGAAATGCCTTGTAAAATTTTAATACCTTTTTTAGGATATGTTTCAATGAATTCATCTAGATCCGGTTTAAATATAACTGCAAGCCGTGTATCAGTTTTTGCAATTGCGGATGCTGATCTCTTTTCGCCGTCAACTAAAGCTAATTCGCCGAAAAAATCTCCGCGAGAAAAGGTTGCCAAAGAAATAATCTCATTGGATTCAATTGATCTTTGAATTATAACTTCACCATCGCGGATAATGTACAATCCAATTCCTGGATCTCCCTGGTAAAAAACATATTCGCCGGCAAGATAGTTCCTATTATGTATTATATTGGTTAATAGTGTAATCTCTTTCTTGCTTAATTCTTTGAAGAAAGGAATTGACTGAATCGCTTTTACAAGATCAATTTTTTCTACCGGCGAATTAAAAAAATTGGACCAGAAACTGCTATGTATTATTTCATCGTTATCTGACATTTTTCAACCCTATTTAAATATACCTGATTCTGCAACACGCCACAATTTTTGACATGGAAATCTGTTTTCATACAAGGCTCTGCCTATAATAACTGAATCAATACCTAAAGGCATTAAATTCTGAACATCCATAAGTTCATCTTTATTTCTTATACCGCCGGATAAAGTTACTTTTGCATTTGTTATCTCAGCAACTTCTTTTGAATATATCAAGTTTGGGCCGCCAAGTATTCCATTACGCAATACATCTGTTACAATAAACCTTTCAACTCCCAGATCCGACATTTTTTTAGCAAAATCCTTATAAAAAATTCCGGTTTTAATTTTTCTTCCTTTTATTACTAATTGTTCATCGATTATATCCAAGGAAATAGAGATTCTGGACGGCCCGAATTTTTCAAAAATCTTTTTAAAAATTTCAGGCTTTTCAATGGCAATTGTACTCATTACCAATCTGCTTATTCCAGTGGACATAATTAATTCTACATCGGCAAGTTCCCTTATACCGCCGGCGTATTGGACCGGTATAATAACTGATTCACAAATTTCTTTTATTATTGGTAAATTTTTATGACTATGTTCGGCTGCCGCATCAAAGTCTACAATATGCAAGAACTTAGCGTTCTCTGCCCGCCAAATTCTGGCCATTTCCACAGGATCGCTGTCATATTCTTTGCAATTTAATTCTGGAATTCCCTGCACAACTCTGACAGTTTTACCGTGCTTAATGTCGATAGAAGGAATAACCAGTAAATATCTCATAAATCAGTTCTTAATCTGTTTCTGGAAAAAACTAATGCTAAAAATACAATTGATCCAATAAATCATTTATTTTCTATCTTTTATAAAATAATGAATTAGACCTTAAAAACAAAGATATTTCGGATATCTGCATTATCAAAATTTCAAATCTATGGTAATCAATTATATATGTAATTAATATCATAATTATATCTAATTGCATGAGTGTAAGTGCTTTAAAAATATTCATTTTCCTTGACTTTTCACGCTATAATAAGCATATTTAAACTAAATGAGCAAAAATTTTATCCTAATCACAAGTCAAATTGAAAAGTTAAGAATTAGTGCTTTTGGTTTTCAAAATCTCAAATCATCGCCTTGTATAATATTTGTTCATGGTTTTAAAGGATTTAAAGATTGGGGATTTGGTCCGTACATATATGATTATTTTGCAAAAACCAAATTTTTTATTCTTTCATTTAATTTTTCTCATAATGGTGTAGGGGAGAGCTTAACAGAATTTATTGAAATGGATAAATTTGCAAATAATACATTTTCTTTAGAAATTAGCGAGCTTTCTGAGTTGATTTCTGCATATTTGGAAGGCTTTTTTGGAAAAACTGATAATAGAAAAATTGGTTTACTTGGACATAGTAGAGGTGGTGCAATTGCATTGTTAACCGCTAGTCAAATAAATGAAATCGATGCAGTTGCCGTATGGTCTTCAGTGGCAAGGCTTGATAGATATTCGGAACGTCAAAAGAAAAAGTGGAGAGAAAACGGTGTTTTTGATGTCTTTAATTCTAGAACAAAGCAAAAAATGAGTCTAAATATTTCATTATTGAATGATATTGAGGCGAATATTGATGATTCACTTAATATTAAAAAAGCTGTTGGAGGATTGAATAGGCCGCTTTTTATCGCTCATGGTGAAGAAGATTTAGCTGTCCCAATTTCTGAAGGAGAATTATTGTTTAAATGGTCCAATAAAAATTTAACAGAATTTTTCAGAATCAAAGGAACAGGACATACGTTTAATATTTCTCATCCATTTAAAGGAAGCAATCCAACATTTGAAATATTATTAGATAAAACAAACAGATTCTTTAATAATAATCTAGTCTGAGGATAATTATGTTAGCAAAAGAAAATATTACTTCAAATAAATTTTTGAAATTGATTAGCAGGGCAAATTCTTCAAAATTATTTTGGATTTTATCTTTTACGATACTTACGGCAATTGCTGCTCAAATTACTTTTCCGGTTAAGCCGGTTCCATTTACATTACAGACTATGATGGTTGTTTTGGCCGGTGCATTTTTAGGTGCAAAAAATGGAGCTTACAGTCAAATTATTTATTTATTCTTAGGCTGTATTGGACTACCGGTTTTTGCACAAATTCCGGATCCTGCAATTGGTTTTGCAAGGTTAATCGGACCAACAGGCGGATATTTATTAGCTTTTCCGGTTGCAGCTTTTATAACCGGTTATTTAGTTGAAAAATATAAAAGTTATTTCTCAGTTATTGTCTCTATGCTTGTCGGAAGCATTTTTATTTTGCTTTTCGGTGCCTTTTATTTAGGTTCTGTTTTTTTGCATAATATTAAAGAAGCATTAATAACAGGCGCGGCCGTCTTTTCCATTTGGGAAGTAGTGAAAGTATTTGCAGCTTCCGCAATTTATTTGGGAATTTCAAGACGCTTTTCAAAACCGTCTAAATAATTAATGTCCGGATAATAAATTTTTAATTCTGTTTAATACAGTAAAAAATGGATATAAAAAATATCATTTTCATAATAGTTTTTGTTTTTGCTATCGGCTTATTTATTTGGAGCAGCAGAAAACTTATTAAAGATATGCTCGTTGCAAAAAAGAAAGATGATAGATTTGATCATGTAGGGCAAAGAATTAAAAGAGTACTTAAAATAGCTTTTGGGCAATCAAAATTACTACGTGACCCAAAAGCAGGGATTTTACATTTCGTAATATTTTGGGGTTTTGTTTTATTTTTATTTGCTGTTATTGAAGCCATAATACAAGGTCTTTATTCTCCTTTTACATTTGCATTTCTAGGCCATGTATATTCGATAATTACAATTATTGAAGATATTTTCGGTTTACTTATAATACTTGCTGTTTTATATGCACTTTATAGAAGATATATTATTCATATTCCAAGACTTGAAGTAGAGAGAGCACATAAAATAGATGCTACTGTAATTTTAGTAATGATAATGATGGTCTGCATTGCTATGTTCGGTGAAAATATCTCTTTGATTGCAGCACATAGCTACATACTGGATCCTTATGAAGTACGTCCAATATCTTCTTTCTTAAGTCCTATATTTTTTAAAGGAAACACATATAATTCATTGGCTTTTTTTGAATTTTTCTGGTGGGCACATGTTGTTGTTGTTTTAAGTTTTTTAAACTACCTGCCTTATTCTAAACATTTGCATGTATTGACATCAATACCTAACACGTATTTCGCTAATTTAGATCCTATTAGGAACACACTTAAACCCTTAAATCTGGAAGATGAAAGTGTTGAAGTTTTTGGAGCAGCAGATATTGAACAGTTATCGTGGAAACAAATACTTGACGGATATACATGTACTGAATGCGGGAGATGCACTGCTGCGTGCCCTGCAGCCGCTGCGGGAAAATCATTATCTCCTAGAAAAATAATGGTGGATATAAGACAAAGGACTAAAGATAAGGCGCATTTATTAGTTGACGGAATATCAGAGGGAGAAATTTTTGAAAAAACTTTGGTACATGACTATATAACCGACACGGAATTATGGGAATGTACAACTTGTATGGCTTGCGTTCAAGAATGTCCTGTTATGATTGAACATGTGGATTCTATAGTAGATATGAGAAGAAATCTTGTATTAACAGAGTCTCAGTTTCCGTCAAATCTTAACAGCGTATTTAAAAGTTTGGAAACCAATTATACTCCGTGGGCTTTTAATCAATCTGATCGTGCAAATTGGGCGGAAGGTATGAATATTAAAACCATGGCAGAAGATCCAAATTGCGACATCCTTTTTTGGGTCGGTTGTGCTGGCTCATATGATAATAGATATAAAAAAGTTTCAAAAGCATTTGCATCTCTAATGCAAAAAGCTAATATTAATTTTAGAATTTTAGGAATTGAAGAGAAATGTAATGGGGATACCGCTAGAAGATTGGGTAATGAGTATCTAGCACAAATGCTGATAACTGAAAATATTGAAACCTTAAATAAATATGGTGTAAAAAAAATTGTTACGGCATGTCCTCATTGTTTTCATTCACTTGGAAATGAATACAAATTATTCGGCGGAAATTTTGAAGTTATCCATCATACACAATT
>JBJKQE010000265.1:0-3400 GCA_046705645.1 Ignavibacteriaceae bacterium
AATTGATTTTGTTTTTGCAAAAAGCGGATATAATTCATCCATAGGAATAGCACAAGTAAAAATTACTACAGCAGAATGGATAGAAAAACAACTTCATGATAAAGGAAGCTTCTTTTACATGGGTGAAGAAATTGAAAATCTTGTACCGATTAGTAAAAACAGAGATGAAATAATTGATAGGTTAGAAAACCCACATATGAATATTTTATATGCGGCTTGTTATATTGCAATGATAGAAAAATTATGGGATGTACAGTTCTCTGATTTTTCTTTAGGAAAGATAAAAGAAGGAATAACTGCAACATTGTACTGTCTTGGAATTGTTAAATCTGATGGCAGTATTAGATACCCTCATCCCGATGCTGAAATGAACAACTTTGGCAAAACAGCTCAGGAGTTCTTTGATTCATTTAAATTAAGAAATGAATACAGTAAATGACCACATAAATAAGAAATTAAATTTTTTTTTTACTTAAATGATTTAATGCCATCAAACGGCAATATACAATCCGGCAGTTTTATTTCCACAAAAAAGATGCTGCTGCTCAAGTGATTCTGTGAAAAGCAAGACACCCAATGTTTAAAAAACATTGGGTGTCTATAATTAATTATTACTTTCAGTCCGTAATTCTTACATCTAAAATTTTTCCTTTTAATTTATAATGCTGTTAAAACAAATAAATTTTACTTAGCATAATTTTTGCTTTCTTTATTTCCAAAGAGGAACCTTTCAATTTTGCTCTTAATAAATTTTGAATAATTGAACTAATTAGAAAATATTATTATCCAAAGGTATATTAAGGTTATTGAGTATTAGTAATTAAATAATTATTATTGCATTAACAATTGCATAAAAGGGGCTTTTATGAAATGTATTTTTTGTATTTCCAGGTTTAACTTCTTTATAATCAGCTTTTTTCTCTCTTACCTTCTATTTTCTAAAATTTTGTCTCTAAGTATAAATAAGTAGAAGAAACATTTACCGTTTTAATATCAACTGTTAAACAGCATGTGTATGCTATTATCATGATGTTATCAATTGGTGGTAATATTAATATGTAATTTTTTAGAAAGGACTAATATGAAAAAATTATTTATTCTAGTAGCAGTATTTTTTTCAATGAATATAATTTCGGCACAAGAAAATAATGCTAATAATTATAGGATTAAGCAAAATGATGGAATTACAAAATTCCTTAGCAATAATGGAATTATAATTCCCCTCCAAAATGAAAATTTTAAGACTTCCCCAAAAGTAATAACTACTTATAACCAAGAAACACATTTTTTACATGGAGGAGATTCTGTTACTAATAAAACTATTGAAAAGCCAAATAATTATATAAGAAGCAATTACATCTATATGACAATAGGGGCCATTGAGCCCATAGCTTTAGGATTTGGATTTCAAATTAATTCAGACTTGGCATTTGGAATAAAATTTTGTGGATATTTTTTATCAGGTGGATCATATGCACTTAATTCCGGTTTAGGAGTTGGCCTAAGAATTTCTAAGCATATACAATTTGGTTTTATAAATATTGTCAATTCAGAAATAACAATGCTGAATAGGACATCAGATTCTAGAAGTTCAGGAATTTTTATAAGAGGAGCGGCGTTAGATATAAATACCGGAAATGAGAATATCTTATCAAAAGGTTTACATTTTATTTGGTCAGTTGGCGTTGTTGGTAGTTTCGCATATAGGTTAACACCTCTATTTTCCCCCAATTTAAAGATAGGATTCAATATTAACTTTTAACAAAAAGGGATTAAAAATGAAAAAGTATTTCTTAGTTTTAATAATTCTTTTAATATCAACAAATATTGGTTTCGCTCATAGACAGCATGCACATCAGAGATTATGCGTTGAAGGATATAACCTCTTAAAAAAATGGTATGGTGGGGCCGAGGTTCAGTATATGAAAGATCATATAGGTGGTTTGACAACTGACTATATTGGAGATCGAGCTTGGCAGAAGGGGTATATAACAACAGGGGCTTGGCGAGAAGATGTTGAAGATGTTGTGTATAAATTATCTACAGAAAATCCGCCAACAATTTCTGGAGGAGTTATGAGCTTCATTACCGCTGTAGGTGATGCACTTGGTGGAAGTGAAAACAATGATGGTTTTATAAGCTCAACCCATTTCTGGTATGCTGATAACGGTGATAATATTTCAACTGATATGTATGGTGCCATTGATTTTTTATCTATTCCAACCACTTTTCAATTCACAGTCCCAAATGCATATCAAAAAATTATGATGTTTGCTTTTCCAAACCAAGCATGGACACTAAACTATCAAAATGGTTATAATAGAACTATAAGTGATTTTCGTTTACCAAATGGTAGTTTGGTTACCTTTGATTGGTATACTACATTAGGTTTTACATATAATAATTTAATTGATCTTTATAAAACTGGCAAAGCTTGGATCGTTGGTTATTATAATTTAAATGGACAATGGGTAACTCATAATTTAGATTCACGACTTCCATGCCAGGTCGTTTTGGGCCAAAACTGGAGAGATATTTTTGTTTGGGAAATTCTAGGTAGAATGTGTCACCTCCTTCAGGATGTGGGATCACCAGCTCATGCAAATGTAGACCCGCATTCCGATACTGATCAATATTTAAGACATGATAACTTTGAAGAATTTTTTGGAGACATTGTTTGGACAGCAGATATGGTATATAATCAAAACCCGACAATGTTAAATCCTTATGTTTCTTCAAATCCATTACACTTCTTAATGTACACAACACAACAGCAGACAAATCATTTTGCTTCAAACGGACCTCATATGAATCAAAACAATAATACATTTGGGGGCAATTATTTAGCCGAAGAATTGAGCTATTTAAATAGTTTAAATATTCCAAACTATGGTGAGCCAACAACAATGAAGGAAAGTATTCCAGAATCGGAAATTATAAATGAGAGAGACAAATTAATGCCGCAAATTATCCGTGCAACAGCAGGTTTATTATATTGGTTTGCTTATGAATCCGGTATTTTACCACCGCCTTGTACAGTTAGTACTGATATTAATTTTGAGTTTGATCCGTCTGAAACAGGTACAACGCAATCCGGAATAGTTGGTGCTTCAATGTCAATTTCAACTCCATCGCAAATAACTAAAAACGGGAAAACATATAATTTTGCTGGTTGGAATGATGGCAACTCTTCAAATCCTAGAACAATTACCCCTCAAGGTGACGAAGCTTATACTGCTATTTACAAGTATGTAAATCATTCAAATACGTCAACTACTTTTGCAAACAGCAGTCAAAAAAAGTTTATTTCAGCAGGTTATTTTTACAAAGTATATACAAGCATAAATAATATTTGGCTTGAAAAGAGCGGAGATTGTGTCAATTGGACTATTGTAGGAAA
>JBJKQE010000266.1:0-4281 GCA_046705645.1 Ignavibacteriaceae bacterium
CTTCTTTTGCTATGAGTAAAGAGGATATGCGCCCCGCTATGACTGGAACGTTATTCGAATTCACGGAAGACGGTTTGAAGTTTGTAACAACAGACGGACATAGGTTGGTAAGATTCCTTAATAAAAGTATAAAAACGGATTTAGTTGAACAATACATTGTTCCTGAAAGAGCTATTTCGGTTCTTACGAAACTATTGGGAGAAACCGATGTAAAAATACATTTGAGTAAAACAAATATATCTTTTCATATTGGTGATTTTGAATTTATTTCAAGGCTTATTGGAGAAAAATATCCGTCTTATAACAGCGTAATTCCTTTGGAGAATGAAAACTTAATGAAGGTTAAAACAAACGAATTACTTTCTACGGTTAAGCGGATGATTTTGTTTTCAACATCAAATTCGAAACAGGTAAAATTTTCAATATCAAAGGATAAAATAGAAATTTCTGCCGAAGACATTGATCACGGTTCAAATGCAAAGGAAAATATATTTTGTGAATATAAAGGCGAGCCGATGGATATAGGATTTAATACAACATATGTTAATGATATTTTATCTCATATGGAAGGAGATGAAATAATATTTAAGCTTCATTCACCAACCAAAGCATGCATAATTGAACCGTCCGTTGCCGTTGAAAACGAGGATTTAATGATGTTATTGATGCCGGTTCGATTAAACAATTAAGATGATATTATCCTCCATTCAATTAAAAAATTTTAGGAGCCACAGAGATACGCAGTTAAATTTTTCCGATGAGATTAACTATATAATTGGCGGAAATGGTCAAGGAAAAACATCGATT
This sequence comes from Ignavibacteriaceae bacterium, assembly GCA_046705645.1. Taxonomy (GTDB): domain Bacteria; phylum Bacteroidota; class Ignavibacteria; order Ignavibacteriales; family Ignavibacteriaceae; genus FEN-1297. The sequence goes on from JBJKQE010000266.1 coordinate 808, forward strand.
TTAGAAGCAATTTATTATTTATGTACAACTAAGAGCAACAATTCAAAATCAGATATTGATGTGATAAGGTTTAACGAAGAAGAGTTTGAAATTACCGGACAGTTTAAGAATTTGACAAACGATACGGTCAGGATATATTATTCTAGAAACGAAAATAAAAAGTATTATTTTCAAAACAGCAAACAAGTTTCTCGTTCTGCCGAAATAATCGGCAAATTTCCCGTGGTTATTTTAACACCAGCGGATCACTCAATAACACAAGGCTCTCCTGGAGATAGAAGAAAGTTTGTAGATTCCGTAATGTCGCAGGCAAGCGATACGTATTTAAAATTTTTATTGGATTATAATAAAACATTAAGGCATCGATCAACTCTGCTCAATAGATTAAAGGAAACAAAACAGCAAATATTATTAGATGAGCTTGATGCATGGACCGCAAAGTTGATTCAGAGCGGTGTTGAGTTGATTAAGCATAGAATAAAATTTATCAATGAGTTTAATTCATTTATGAAAGAATCCTATAATATAATTATGGGAAATAATGAAGCACCGAAAATTTATTATTCTTTTCTTAATGAAAGCGTTGACTCTGAAATTGAATTCCATTTTAAGGAACAGCTTTCTATTCGTAAAGACGAAGAATTGAGGCGTGCGACAAATTTAGTAGGACCGCATAGGGATGAGTTCGTTTTTACAATAAACGATATGAACCTTAAAAGTTACGGATCTCAGGGACAGCATAAAACTTTTCAAACAGCTCTTAGATTTGCGCAATTCTTTTATTTAAAAGACAGGACAAACAAAACGCCGTTGTTTTTACTTGATGATGTCTTTGGAGAACTAGATGCAAGCCGTTCGAGTAAAATAAGCGAATATTTAAAACAAGTCGGGCAGGCGTTTATTACGCTTACGGATTTTACGAATTTTTCTTTTTTAAAACGCAGCCAGTCGGACTTTCTCATCAATTTAAATAATGGGGAAGTTATATATGCCTAACGGATTTGTAAGTTTATCCGATGCTTTTAAAAAGGAACCTGCATTTGAAGGGTTAAGAAAGATGATAAACGAATCTGATGTGGTTGCTGAGTTTAAAAAGATTTTTCCGGATTTGGAAAAAATTGCCAAGGCCGTAAAAGTTGAAAAGAAAGTTTTATATCTTAATGTTGAAAACCCTTCATGGAGAAGCGAATTGAAATTCAGAGAAAATATTTTGATTGAAAAGGTAAATAAATATTTTAAAGACGAGCGGATATATAAAGTAAAGTTTATTGCGTAAAACATAATAATTTAAATATAGATTTTTAAAAACAAGTTAGTGGATTATTTATATGAGCAATGGTAAAAATTCAAGCGAATACAGTGCAAAGAATATAAACGTATTAAAAGGTTTGGAAGCGGTTAGGAAAAGACCGGCAATGTACATCGGCGATGTAAGCACACGAGGATTGCATCATCTTGTAAACGAAGTTGTTGATAACAGCATTGATGAAGCTTTAGCAGGTTTCGCTGACTATATATCTATAAATATAAACAAGGACGAAACCGTTACTGTTGAAGACAATGGACGCGGTATACCGGTCGATATGCATCCAATAGAAAAGAAATCCGCTCTTGAAATTGTAATGACGGTACTCCACGCAGGCGGGAAATTCGATAAAGACACATACAAAGTTTCCGGAGGTTTGCACGGTGTTGGTGTTTCTGTGGTTAATGCCCTATCGGAATGGTGTAAGGTTGAAGTTAAAAGAGATGGAAAAGTATATTTTCAGGAATATAAAAGAGGAGTACCTGTAAAACCGGTTAAAGAAATTGACAAAGCGAAAAAGAATGAAACCGGAACAAAAACAACATTCATGCCTGACGCTGAGATATTTAAGGTAACAAAATTTAAATTTGATACTCTTGCAGAAAGAATGCGGGAATTGGCATATTTAAATAAAAACATTACTATAAAAATTAAAGATGAACGCAACGGCGGTGAAGAAGAAGTATTTCACTTCAAAGGCGGATTAATTGAGTTTGTAAAGTATCTGGACGAAACAAGAGAGCCGCTTCATAAAACAGTTTATATTGAAGGTGAAAAAGACGGTACTCCAATTGAAATTGCTTTTCAATACAGCGACACCTATTCTGAAAATATTTTCTCATACGTGAATAACATAAATACACATGAAGGCGGTACGCACCTTGTCGGTTTCAAAACTGCTCTTACCAGAACTTTGAATAACTATGCTGGCAAAAACGGTCTTACTAAAGACGGAAAAATAAATTTAACCGGCGATGACTTTAGAGAAGGATTAACCGCAGTTATATCGGTCAAAGTTGCAGAGCCTCAATTTGAAGGACAAACAAAAACTAAACTTGGAAACAGCGAGACGAAATCGGCGGTTGAAACTTTAGTCGGTGAAAAACTTGCCGAATTTCTTGAGGAAAATCCTTCCGTCGGGAAAAAAATAGTTGAAAAATGTATGAGGGCAGCTGAAGCAAGAGAAGCAGCAAGAAAGGCTCGTGATCTTGCAAGAAGAAAGAATGCATTGGACAGCATGAATCTTCCCGGTAAACTGGCCGATTGTTCGATTACGGATCCGGAACACTGTGAAATATATATTGTCGAAGGTGATTCTGCAGGCGGTTCGGCAAAGCAGGGAAGAGACAGAAGATTTCAAGCGATACTTCCATTGAAAGGAAAAATATTAAATGTTGAAAAAGCTAAGCTCAATAAAATTCTGGAAAATAATGAAATAAAGGCAATCATATCCGCAATAGGAGCAGGGCTTGGTGCAGACTTTGATGGTTCTAAAACAAGATACGGAAAAATAATTCTAATGACCGATGCGGATGTTGACGGCAGCCATATTAGAACATTGCTTCTTACCTTTTTTTACAGGCATATGCAGGGTCTAATCAACGAAGGCAAAGTTTATATTGCTCAGCCTCCTCTTTACAAAGTTAAGAAGGGTAAACAAGAGTTTTACGCATTTGACGATAACGAAAGGGATGAGATAATTAAGCGTTTTAAAAGCAACGACAAGAGTGAAGCAGAAGAGGAATCGGAAGTGGAAGAAGAAGGTTCTGTTAAAGGAGTTGGAATTTCTCGATATAAAGGTTTGGGAGAAATGAATCCCGAACAGTTATGGGAAACGACAATGAATCCTGAAACAAGAACGGTTCTTCAAGTTACTTTGGAAAGTGCGGCAGCTGCTGATAAAATTTTTGAAACATTAATGGGCGATGCTGTTGAACCCAGAAGAGAATTTATTGAAAAGAACGCTAAGTATGTTCGGAACCTTGATATTTAATAAAATCTTAAAAATTCAAAAACATAATTTTAAAATAAAAGAAATAAAATAATGGCAACGATTTTTGAAAAAATAATACCTGTATCATTAGAAGAAGAAATGAAATCCTCTTACATCGATTATTCAATGTCTGTAATAGTTGCAAGAGCATTGCCGGATGTAAGAGACGGCTTAA
>JBJKQE010000267.1:0-13727 GCA_046705645.1 Ignavibacteriaceae bacterium
GATGATTCGAACAAGAAAAAATAATAGAGAGAATGCTATATGAAAACAATATTTATTACAGCAATAATTACAATGATTTTATCAGTACAAATTTTCTCTCAAGAGTATTTGGAAAAGACTCTAAGGAGCCAAAACCCAGATGAGCTTATTTCGCTCTCATCCAATATTTCATTTAATCAGGCCATTACATTACTAAGTAATGTGAGCGAAAAGATTTCTGGAAAGAAAATAGTATCGGTAGTAAAAATTGATTCCGCCATTGGGCTTAATATTAATAATATGAATTATTTTAAGGCAATGGTTGTTCTTGTTAAAATGGAAGGATTAATGTACGAAGAAAAATCGGATGTAATAATTATTAAAAGACCTTCGGATAATGTATCTCAACAAGCTACAGCTACTTATGTTCCAATAACAGCCAAGGAAGTAAAAATTTCAGCAGTATTTTTTGAGGCTGATGTTGCAAAAGAAAAACAGTTAGGTATGAACTGGCAAAGTTTATTTACTAAATCAGGACTTAGTCTTGGCGTAAATTCATTCAGTTTTTCTCCAGATTCTACCTCAACATCGGCTACTGCAATTACAAATCCCAAAACGCAGCAAGATTTCAATGTTTATGGAAATTCCTCTTTTAATGCCGGTAGTTTTTACGGAACGGCAACAGCAATATTCAAATTTTTTGAAAATAATAATGCCGGTGAAATAATAACCAGCCCGAATGTTACGGTTTTAGATGGAACTGAAGCACATTTGCAGGATGGCCAGGATATAGCAATTAATCAGAAAGATTTTTCCGGAAATATAATACAAAAGTTTTATTCAATTGGTTCCATTGTTACTGTTACTCCTTACATTTTACAGCAAGACGGAGTTAATTATATTTTGCTTAAAATTCATGTTGAAAGAAGTTCTTTTGTTCCGGATCCTACTCAGACTATTATTAATAAAACTGCTGCAGATACAAAAGTTGTATTGTTGAATGGAGAAGAAACAGTAATTGGTGGATTGTTCTTCAATCAAACTAATAAAATAAGGGCAGGTGTTCCATTCTTAAAAGATTTACCGTGGTGGTTCTTTGGATTAAGATATATTTTCGGTTATGATGATACTCAGATAAACAAAAAAGAATTGGTTATATTAATTAAAGCGGACCTTGTTCCTTCAATTCAGCAACGATTAGCTACTCCTCAGTCAACTACTCCTTTAAAGGACGAGCTGCAACTTGAGAGAGAAAGAATTAAACATTTACAATCACAATCTCAGTCAAAATCTCCTAACAATGATCAATAGAAGATAAATGGAATCAATTTTAATCATAGATGATGATATTAACTTGTGCACGGTATTAAAAGAGGAATTAGCAGAAGTTGGATACGATGCGGAATATGTAAATGACGGAAATAATGCTTTTGAACATTTAAATCAAAAACCTGCCGATCTTATTTTATTGGATCTTAAGATGCCCGGCAAGGATGGCTTTGATGTACTAAAGGAACTGAAGAGTAAGGAAATTAAAACAAAAGTTATTGTTCTAACGGCTTATGCTGATGTCAAAAGCGCTATTGATTCGGCTAAATTAGGTGCTACAGATTTTATAAGTAAGCCGTATGATTTTGATGAACTATTAATAACTATTAGAAAAGTACTTCAAAGAGATTCTTAAGCCATGAAAATAAGCCTTCGCATCTTGATGATTAATTTTGCTATTGTAGCAATAATTTTAGTAAGCTCTGCGATTGCTTATTATTCAATAATGTACAATGTCCTTTCATCACAGCAATCCAAATATCTTTTAAACTCCGCAAATGAATTTATTTATTCTTTCAGAGGCATGATGCAAGATGCCGAGAGTGAATTTTATTATTTGGCAGATAACAATATAGATGAAGTTTTTAAAAGCCAGAATTCTAAAACGAAAAATTTAGATTTTATTTTTTATACGGATGGCAATGATTCTGCTAAAATCCAGAACAAGATATTTAAAAGTGATGTATATTTCCCCAAAACTACATTAACAATACAAGATTTTATCAAGAACAATCCTTTGGCAGTAATTAAAAGCGTCAAATTATCTAATAATAAAACTTATTTTTACGGAAGGATTTTATCTGGTGATTTTTTAAATACCCTTTCTTCAAAAATTAATGCAGAAGTTGCAGTAGTCTGGAAAGGATCTCCAACTGAAGTTTCCAACGAGGCAGCAAATCAAAAACTATTAGCGGTCTTAAAAGATGCTGGTAAAAATTTAAATAATAAAAATAATTTTGATACTTATTCGGTACACGGCGAATCGGCCGATATTTTAGCAACAATCTATAAACCATCATTAGATTTTATCCCGCAAAGTCAACTTCAGTTTTTAATATTTACAAATCTTAATGAAGCCGCTGATTTAAGAACAAGTGTAAAATACCTTCTCGGCATTATTGGGCTGGCCGGGTTGTTATTGTCACTTATACTTACTTTAGTTTTTACGGATAAAATTAGAAAACAAATAACTCAGCTTAGTAATGCAACAAAGACAACAAAAGATGGAAACTTCCAATATAAAATAGATGTTAAAAGCAAAGACGAACTAGGAGAGTTAGCAGGTGCTTTTAATACAATGCTTGATGAACTTCAAAAGAATGAAAAATCAAAAAATGAATACTCGGAGTTTATAACTTTAATAAATCAAAATCCTACCCTTAAAGAAATATCAGAGGCAGTACTTAAAAAGATAATAAAAACTTGTGATTTTACTATTGGGGCATTATACACTATTGAGGAAAACAAATTAAATTTGGTCAGCACATACGGACTTACCGGAGATTTTTCACTTCACGACAAATCAGAAGTACTTGAATCTGTGCTTCAAAACCGCGAAACAATTGAAATAACTTCAAAAGGAAGTCTTCCTGTAATTTCAACAGGTGTAATTTCACTTGAAATAAAAAGTGTATTAATTCAACCAATTATTTATAATAATAAGGTAATAGCAATTCTTGAATTAGGATCATTTGAGAAACCGTCATTTGAAGCAAGAGAATATTTATCAAAAATTAAAGAGCAATTAGCTATTGGATTAACAAATGCAATTGCATTAGTTCAACTGGAAAATTTAGTAACTGAACTAAAAAATCTAAATGATGACTACCAGAAACAAAATGTTCAAGTTAAAAAGCAAAATGAAACTTTGTTAGAACTGCACAATCAACTTAAAGAGAAAGCCGATGAGCTTGAGATTCAAAAAGAAAAAGCTGAAGAAGGGACGAGATTAAAATCTCACTTTTTAGCCAGCATGTCTCATGAATTGAGAACTCCTATGAATTCTATACTTGGATTAACGGAATTGATTTTGGAGGATAGGAATCTTCGTGGCAAAAATCGTGAAAGGATGGAAGTAGTATTAAAAAGCGGTAAAAGATTAATGAATTTAATTAATGATATTTTGGACCTTTCCAAAATAGAAGCAGGTAAAATGGAAATTCATAATGAAGAAGTGCCGTTGGATGAGTCGTTAAAAGACCTGGAAAATTCTATTTTGCCTCTTGCTTCTCAAAAAGAAATAACCTTTAAATTAATCAAGAACATAAATGTTGATATCATAATTAGTACAGATCGTAATAAAGTTACTCAAGTATTATTTAATTTACTGGGCAATGCCGTTAAGTTTACCGAAACCGGTTTTGTTGAATTACACGTATCCTCAATTAATAATAAACAGTTAAAGTTCGATATTATTGACTCAGGTATAGGAATCTCGGAAAAAGATCAATCTGTTATATTTGAAGAATTCCGTCAGCTTGATTCTTCAACAGCAAGAAAATACAACGGAACGGGATTGGGATTAGCAATATGTAAAAAAATAGCCGAGCTGCTAGGCGGCAGTTTAACGTTAAAAAGCGAACTGGGAAAAGGTTCCGCATTTACTTTTATTATTCCTTTAAACATTATAAAAACTCATGAAGTAACCAGATCTGCAAAAGTCAATGTTCGTGCTCTTATAAAGAATCATCAGAATCCGATATTAATTATTGATGACGATCCGGAAGTAAGATATACTATCGGTCAGTATCTTATTACTAAAGGTTACGAGGTTGCTTATGCATCCAGTGGAGATGAAGGCATTCAAAAAGCAATAAAAATGCAGCCGTTTGCAATAACACTTGATGTGATGATGCCTCAAAAAGACGGCTGGATGGTATTGCGTCAATTGAAGAATGAGTCTAGAACGAAAGATATTCCGGTTATTTTAATATCCATACTCAGCGATAAAAATCTCGGAATTGGCTTAGGCGCATTTGAATATTTTGTTAAACCCATTTCCCCGGATAAGCTGCTGTCGGCATTTGATAGACTTGAAAATATGGCGCGAAAGAAAATAGAAAAAATAGTTATAGTTGATGATGACGAACTTGAGTTTGAAAAATTTAAGAATGCATTTAAAGATGATAATATTAGAATCGAGTATATCAAAGATAGCGAGCTTGCTTTTAGTAAAATTTTGGAAGTTCAGCCGGACTTGATAATTCTGGATTTGATAATGCCTAATGTCGACGGTATTACTTTATCTTATAAATTAAAATCTAATAGAGACACAAAGCATATTCCTATTATTATTAGTACGGCGAAAGATTTAACAGAAGAAGAAAGAGACTCGTTAAACAATATTGTAGAGGAAATAACAATTAAATCAAAAGGCCATCCGCTCGATGTATTAAAAGTTGTTAGAGACAGGTTAAAAATCCAGGAAGATTATAAAAATAACCAAGAATCAATTGAACCTTTAGACGATCAAATAGATATTCAAGAGCCATCTATAGATAAATTACGCGATAAAATATACCAAGGTGAAGTATTAATTGTTGACGATGATGCGGATACGCTTTTTACGATAAATGAAATAGTACAAGCATGTGACTGCAAGACAGCGCTGGCTAAAAGTGGTACGGAATGTCTAAAAGCACTAGAACAAAGAGTTCCGGATCTGATATTGCTTGACATTATGATGCCGGGGATGGATGGGTTTCAAACATTACATAAAATAAGACAAAATGATCAATGGGCGCAGGTACCGGTATTTGCAGTTACTGCAAAAGCCATGCTTGGTGATAAAGCTGTTATATTAAGAAACGGCTTTAATGATTATATAGCAAAGCCGGTCAACTCCGGTGTTCTTGCCTTTAAAATTGAGAGGCTTTTTTCAAAATTAAAGATTAGTTGAAATGAAAAAGATACTAGTAGTAGATGATTTACCGGAAAATGTTTTTATGCTTCAGGATAGGCTTGAGCGTGAAGGTTTTGAAATTATAACTGCTTACGACGGCAAAACAGCAATTGATAAGGCATTAACTAATTTACCTGATTTAATTCTGCTGGATGTAATGATGCCCGAAATATCAGGATTAGAAGTATTAAAAACGCTATCTAAAGAGCCGGCTACTTCTAATATTCCTATTATACTTGTTACTGCAAAGTCAGGTGCTGAAGACACTAAAGAGGGATTAGAAGCAGGGGCATTCGATTATATAAAGAAACCTTTTAATAGAATTGAACTGGTAGCCAGAGTAAATTCCGCACTTAAATTAGTAGAGGCACATAAGTTATTGATAGAAGCAGAGCAGAAAAATACATTTGCGGCAACTGTTGTAACTGCCAATCACAAAATAAAACAGCCGCTTACTTTAATGAGCTTATCAATGGCTGCAATTAAAAGAGAATTGAAAAAAGAAGAGGTATCAAAAGATTCAATTTTAAAAAGACTTGCATATATCGAATCGGCAGTTAAAGAAATAAATGATGTCCTCAATCAACTTAATTCAATTAAAAAGCCTGTCTTTGCTGATTATGTTAAGAATATAAAGATGGTAGAATGTGATGATAAAATTAAGGAGCCGTCAGATTAGTTTTTGAATTGTAGCCAGCATCGTCTCAAATTCATAAGGCTTTGATAGTACACTACTTATTCCCATTTTTTTGCTGTCAATTTCTTCTGCCAAGGTAAGACTTCCCGAAGATAAGATTACCGGTATTTTTATTTTCAAGTCTCTTATTTTTTCAATACAATCAATACCGTTCATCTCGGGCATATTATAATCGATAATTGCTAAATCTACTTTTATTTCTTCAGTTAGGATTTTTACGGCTTCCAATCCTGTGGAAACTTTTATAATGTTATATCCATACGATTCCAAAAGTTCTGCTAACAAATCTCTTAACATCACTTCATCATCTGCAAGCAATATAATTTTTTCGGTTGGAGAAGTTTTACTAATTGCCGCAGGTTCGTATGCAGGAATATAAACATCAAAGGTAGTTCCCTCATTTATAATACTCGAAACATCGATATGCCCATTATGTGCTTTTATGATTCCGTAAGTTACATATAGGCCCAGCCCTGAGCCGGAGCCTGTTTTTTTATCTTTTGTTGAAAAATAGGGATCGAAAATCTTGGTTAAATTTTCTTCGTTAATTCCTGCGCCGGTATCATGAATTGAAAACCAGATATAATTTCCGGTATTTAACAGGGGGTAATTTGCCTGATCCGATTTGTTTACGGTTAAATTTTTTGCAGTAAGGGAAATTTCTCCTTTCCCCTCAATTGCTTCTTTTGCATTTACGCATAAATTGAGTAATACTTGATAAATTTCTGTTGCATTTCCCAGCATGTCATAAAGATCATTTTCAAAGTTACTTTTAAATGAAATTTTTACCGGAAATGTTTGCGTTATAACTTTTGAAATTTCCGTTAATAAAATGTTGGGCTTAATCAGTTCCTTTCTTTTAGGAGTTGGTTTGCCAAAAGAGAGTAAACCTTTTGTTAAATCTTTCGCCCTGACAGAGCAATTTTCTATATTATCCAGTAGGCGATATACATCTTCTTTTTCCGGAATTTTTTTCTTTAATAAGTTTAAACTGCCGAAAATACCTGACAGCAGGTTGCTGAAATCATGTGCCATACCGCTGCTCAATTTACCTATGGTTTCAAGCTTCTGTGCCTGCAGAAGACGGTTTTCCAGCGCGTTATTTAACTCCCTTGTACGTATACTGCTTATAGCAAACGACAAAAGAGCCGCAAATTGCTCCAGGTAATTAATTTCAAACTCATCAAAATAATTATTTTTTTTCCCAACTATTATTAATGCCAGCAGTTTGTTATCGAAGAAGCAAGGTGAAATTGCAAGAGTTTTGCACTGGAAAAGCAAAGCTAAATTATAACCTATATTTTCCTGCCGGTTTAGAACAATTAGGGTGCGTTTGTTAAGGACAAGCCATTTATTTATAAACGGTAAATTACTTTGGGTCCCTTTTTCAAGCTCTCTTTTATTTGTTAATTCTTTGTTCGGATCATAAAATATAAAGTCGTTTTTTTTATTATCCTCATCAAGAAAAACTACCATTCCTCCAAAACTTTTACTTATATCCGTAGATCTCTTTAGTATTTCCTCAGATAGAACGGATAATGATTTTTCTTTTGCCAGCAAAGTAAGAATTTGTTGAAGTTCATTTGGAAATTGCAGATCTTTATTCTTCTTCGGTAGCTCTATATTGATTTTTTTCTTTCGCGGTTCTATTTGTTCTATTTTAAGAAGATATTCAGATGTTTTATTATTTGATTTAAAACTGGAAACAGTTAAACTTTTATTTTTACCGGAAATATTTACGGTTACGGGTCTTCTTTTGTTTGCAGTAAAGTTGGTAGACGAAGGAAGGTTAAACAATTTATTTATAGAAGTACCGATAATTTTTTTAGAAGCCAAACTACTTTTAAAACCTTTGCTGCACCATGTTATTTTTTGATCTTTATCGGCGATAGCAAGGGAAATATTTTCGGATTCGGCCAGCTCTCTTAGAGCGTATTGTAAATTTGTACGCTCATGCATTAGATATTATTCTTGCTTAAGTTCATACTTTTTAATTTTAGTGTAAAGCGTCTTTGGACTAATTCCAAGTTGATTAGCCGTTTGAGCTCTATCCCAACTATTTGCTCTTAATGCTTTTGCTATATGTTTTTTTTCTAATTCTTCAATGCTTATTATCCGATCGTCTTCATCATAATTATTATAAGATTTTTTTGCAGAATCCTGATAATTGTTTATTGGTAAATTTAAATCTTCCGGTTCAATATAATCTCCTTCGGCAAATATAAGCGCTCTTTCAATGACGTGTTCAAGTTCTCTTATGTTGCCGGGAAAATCATATTTTAATAATACTTTTTCCGCTTCAGAAGAAAGCTTTTTAGGAGATCTTATTGCCGACTTAGTTTCCAGAAAATGATTTGTCAGCACTAAAATATCTTCTTTCCTGTCTCTTAATGGGGGAATAGTTAATGTTATTACATTTAATCTGAACAATAAATCACGTCTAAAATTCTTGTTATCTGCTTCTTCAAGAAGGTTTCTATTTGTAGCGCCAATTACTCTAACATTTGAAGTTAAATTTGTAACTCCGCCTATTCGTCTATATTCGCCGTTTTCAAGAAACCTTAACAGTTTTGGTTGTAAAGCAAGACTCAATTCACCAATTTCATCCAGAAACAATGTTCCGCCATGAGCGATTTCTACTAATCCTTGTTTAGTATTTTTTGCATCCGTAAATGCGCCTTTTTCGTGCCCAAACAATTCGCTTTCAATTAATTGATCGGGAAGGGAAGCACAGTTAATTACAACAAAAGGCATTTCACTACGGGAAGAATGTTTATGTATATATTCTGCCATTAATTCTTTTCCGGTCCCTGTTTCCCCTTCAATTAAAATATTGGAATCGGAAATAGCCGATTTTTTAGCTAGACTTATTACTCTTTGTAATTCCTGGCTATTTCCTATGATTCTGGTAGAAAGTTTTTTATCTACTTGTTCGGAAAGCAGCGTGGTTTTTACTAAAAGCTCTTTGTGTTCAAGAGCTCTATTTACTGTTAAAATTAATTCATCAAAATTGTAAGGTTTGGATATAAAGTCATAAGCACCTAGTTTAATGCATTCAATGGCATTTTTAATTTCCGATTGGGCACTTAAAATAACAACTTGAATAGATGAATTGTAATCGGAAACGAATTTAAGAACTTCTTCCCCCTGAACATCGCGCATATTTAAATCAAGTAAGAGAAGATCATAGTTTTTTCTTTTGATTGAATCAATTGCCATACCGCCGTCATAAACGGTATCAACAGCAAATCCTTCTTCAATTAACTGCTCTTTCAATAAGTAGCACAGAGTTTCGTCATCATCGCATACAAGTATCTTTGAGTTTTTTTGCATAAAATATTATAAAAGTTAAATTAAAATCTCATCTGTTTGGAATCAATTTCGTTAATATTTATATTTGTAGTTCTAAAAATTGGGCGCGTAGCTCAGGGGTAGAGCATCTGCCTTTTAAGCAGAGGGTCGGTGGTTCGAGCCCACCCGCGCTCACATAGCCTTAAGTAATTTTTCTTAAGGCTTTTTTATTATTACACCTTTTTAAGGAATTATAAATTTTTAATGAATTATTAGCCAAATATTATTTCGTCCTTTAATTGCTGATTTTATTGAAAGCAAATACTCGGGGACACTCCATTTATAAAATTTCATATCTAATTTATACAAAAATAAGCTATTTATTGGAAATTATAAATAACTTTCTGTTCTCCCCGCACAAAATTATTTAATGCTTGTGTCCTATTAATTAAATATTTTACTTAAATAAATGTTCCCAAACAAAATAATTATGAAAACCGTTTAATAATAATATTTTATTACAATAACTACAAGTATGTACAGAATGATAATAATGATTTTGTTATCTTAAGTTAGATAAGAAATAAGCTGCTAAAGTTATTTTTGACAAATTCTGAAAAATAAATAAATTATATGCTTTATTATTATCAAATCAATAACTATCTTTTATTTAATATTTGAAATGTTGTAATTATATATGATAAGAGTCTGACATGGGCGAGATAGTTTTTTGGACAATTATACGCATTACAATTCTTATTCCTATTTTATGGGTGCTTCAGGGCTATTTTAATTCTAATTTCTGGTGGACAGTTGACGCCCTTATTATTTATGTGGTTATTATTCATCCTGCAGTTATACATTATAAACTCTTTAAATCCAAAAATAAGGAAATTCTTGAATCTACACTTTGTTCCACATGTACTCACTTTGATAAGTCTGCAATTTTGTGCATGTTGTACGATAAACATCCTACAAAAATCTATTTGCCCTGTGACGGTTTGGACTGGGAACCAAAGCCGACCGATTACAATAATAAAGATATATATAAAGAATAACCGGATCGCTTTATATTTCTAAAAAAAATAATTAAAGATACATTTATTTAACCAAAAAGGAATATTATGCCTCTTAAAGAAAACCAGGTAGTAGCAATCAATTTTACTCTTATGGATAAGGAAGGGAAGATTATTGAAGCAACAACGAAAGATGACCCTTTTTTATTTATTAGCGGAAACGAACAAATTTTACCAAAGCTTGAAGAAAACATTGGGGAAATGTTGATAGGAAGTAAACGTACGGTAGTTTTAGAGCCGGAAAATGCGTACGGAAAATTTTCCGATTCTGCTATTCAAATAGTTAATAGGTCCGAATTTCCAGAAGGGACAGAATTAAAAATTGGAATGGGGTATTACGCTGATACACCCGATGGCAGACAGATGCCTTTTACAATAAAAAGTGTTGAAGGCGATAATGTTACTTTGGATTTCAACCATCCGCTTGCGGGGCAAACACTTACATTTGAAGTAGAGTTGTTGAATTTGAGAGATGCAACGCCTGAGGAATTATCTCACGGTCATGTCCATGGTGCCGGCGGCCATCATCATTAATAAAAACAAATAAAAATATAAAAATGATTTAATGCAGCTTGGAAAATAATCAAAGCTGCTTTTTATTATTATTTAATTTCCAAAATTATTTTACCGGTATTTTTATTTTCTTCCATATATCTATGAGCTTCTGAAGCATTACTCCAAGTGAACACTTTATCAATAACAGGTTTTAATTCCCCGGTATTAAATTTTTCTAAAGCAAATTTAGAAAACTCATTTGTCAGTTTAATTTGATAATTTAGATTTCTCGAACGTAAAGTAGACCCGATGATTGATAATCTTTTTGAGAGGATTTTTCTTAAATCAAATTCTTCAACTTTTCCGCCTCCAAGTGAAGCAAGGATGATCATTCGTCCATCAAATTTTAAACAATCAATATTATCCTTAAAGTACGGACCGGCTATAAAATCAATAATAATGTCTACACCCTCATTTTGAGTATACTTTAAAACTTCTTCTTTAAAAGAATGATTTTTATAATCAATAGTTTTTTCTGCACCCAGTTCTGAACATATTTTATGTTTTTCTTTAGAAGCAGTAATTATAACATGTGCGCCAATTTCTTTTGCAAGCTGAATTGCTGCAGTTCCCACCCCGCTTCCGCCAGCATGAATTAAGACACTTTGATTCTTCCCAATCTTACCATACCAGAAAAGGGATTGATAAGCTGTTAAAAAAACTTCCGGAATTGCCGCTGCTTCAAAAAAGTTTAAATTGCCGGGAATCTTCATTGCTATATTTTCATTTATTACGGCATACTCAGCATAACCGCCACCTGGAATTAAGCCAAATACCTTGTCGTTGACTTTCCATTTGCTAACATTAGTTCCTATTTCGGCTACTATTCCAGAAATTTCTAATCCAAGAATAGAACTAGCCCCTTTGGGCGGGGGATACTTACCTCTGCGTTGCAGAGTATCGGCACGGTTTACACCAACCGTTTGGACTTTGACTAATATTTCATTATTTGCCGGAACAGGCTTTTTAGAATTATCTAATTTTAAAACTTCAGGTTCGCCGGGAGAATGATAAATTACAGCCTTCACTTTTATATTTCCTAATATTATTAAATCTATATTAAATTATGCAAGAAAATTATTTCTAATTTAATAAATATTTGTTTTTACTTTTTGATAACCATTACAATCATAAAACATTTTAAATCTAAGATATTATATTTGTTAATCATCAAAATAAATGAACATAATCATGTCGAGTGGTGAAACATTTAGCGAACGAACTTTAAAATATTTTCTAAATTTAAAAGTGCCAGAAAATCTTCCCACAAATATTAATATTATGAATCCATATCAAAATGATGAAACAAAAAAAGTAACAGCAAAATTTTACAATAAATATTTTAATGATAAGAATAAAAGAATTTTAGCAGTTGGAATAAATCCGGGTAGATTCGGCGGTGGAATTACGGGCATTTCTTTTACGGATCCGGTTGCACTTTATAATTTTTGTGGGATTGAAAATAGATTTGACAAAAAGAAGGAATTATCTGGTGAATTTATTTACTTTTTTATCTCTGAGTACGGAGGACCGGAAAAATTTTATTCAAAATATTATTTAAGCGCACTTTATCCTTTAGCCATAATAAAAGATGATAAGAATTATAACTATTATGATGAGAAAAGCCTTTATAAAATTTTGAAGCCTGCAATAATTGAGTCGATTAAAGCTCACATTGGATTTGGATGCAGAGAGGATATGGTTATTTGTCTCGGAAGAAAAAATTATTTATACCTTGATGAGATCAATAAAGAGAATAATTTTTTCAAAGAAATAAAGGTTCTAGATCATCCCAGATATATTATGCAGTATAAAAGAAAGTTACTTTCTAAATATCTTAATGAATATTTAAATGTTTTTCATAGTTAGCAACAGTTTTATTTGTCTAAAGTAGTAAGCAAATCATTTATAACACCGTAAGCTGTATCATAGAGATCCGGTTTTTCCTGTACTATGGTTAAAGGATGCATCAAATCTGTTTCCACTCTTAAAATAGAACCGGATCCATTTACCGTAAAAAACAAATGATCTGATGGAACTTCTTCAACAGAAACGCGTGTCTGAAGTTTTTTATCTTTATACCAGGCTCTGCAGACAAGTTTAAGCTTATAACCTCTTTCAATGGCATTTTGTATTTGGTCAAATGAAATATCTTCGATCCCTTCTCTTTCAACTTCAAATGGAGTTATAGATGCCTCCATAAGATTATTTGCAAGCACTGTAATCTTTGCGGCCGCATCCCAGCCTTCTATATCATAATCCGGGTTTGCTTCTGCAAAACCTAATCTTTGAGCATCTTTAATTGAATTTTCTATACTTTCTCCTTCTTCCATCTTTGAAAGAATAAAATTAGTTGTTGAGTTTAAAATTCCCGAAACTTCAATAATCTTACATCCTTTAAGATCATTTCTAAATAAATTAAAAATCGGAGCGCCGTCCATAACTGCGGATTCATAAAGAAATTTACAATTGTTTTTGAACGCTAATCTTGTTAACTCTTTAAAAGAAAATGCAGCCGGACCTTTATTTGCAGTTACAACACTTTTACCCCTTTTTAATGCTTCCCGGACGAAGGTAATAGACGGTTCGCCCTTTTCTTTTATTGAAAGTGTGGATAGCTCAATTAAAGTATCGTAATTAAGTTTTTTTACAGCCTCTAAAACAGAAAGCTTTGAAAAATCCTGGTGGTTAGGTGAAAACATTTTCTGTCGCGAAAAATTTCTTAATGCATTTTTCAAATCTATACCGGATTTATTTACAAGTGCACCGTGACTATTTGTAAAAATTCCAACAAACGTAGGTTCAAAAAAAGAAAGATTGGGAAATTTATTTTTTTCTTTACTGAAAATTTCTACAAGCTTTTGCCCGACATTTCCAAAACCTATTAAAAGAACTTTGG
>JBJKQE010000268.1:0-19708 GCA_046705645.1 Ignavibacteriaceae bacterium
GGAGATAATTTAACCATAAGTGCTTCTACAATTTCTTTCGATACTTTTTCCTGTATATCAAAAATATCTGCTAATTTACCTTTGTATGTTTCCCCCCATATTTGAGTAGTTTTAATAACTTCAATTAATTGAACAGATATTCTAAGATCATCCTTAAATTTTCGTACACTTCCCAACATTAAATATTGAACTCCAAGTTCTCTGCCTATTGTTTTCAAATCTTTATTAGTTCCTTTGTACTGGAAGGTATTCGCCCTTGCAATAACTTTTACTTCTTTTATTTTTGATAAATTTATTATTAGTTCCTCAGCAAGTCCGTCCGCAAAATAATCAGTCTCTTTATCAGGACTTATATTTTCAAAAGGCAACACAGCAATTGTTTTTTCCGAATCACTTGAATTATCTTTTTTATTGTTAACTTCTTTCAAATCTTTAATTAATTCATTTATATTTTGATATCGCTGCTCAGGATTTTTGACTAATGATTTGCGGACAATCTGTTCTAATTTTATTGGTACTCCATTTATTAGGGAATCAATTGTTACAGGTTCTTCATTTAGAATAGAATAGATTACTGCTTGTTCAAAATCTCCCTTAAAAGGCATTTTACATGTAAGCATTTCGTACATTATTACTCCCAGCGACCATATATCAGTTCTATGATCAACGTGCTCTCCTCTAGCTTGTTCCGGTGACATGTAGGCCGTAGTTCCTAAAGTTGTTCCAAACTTTGTAATCTGACTCGTTCCTCTTACCTTGGCTAAACCAAAATCCATTATCTTTACATTTCCACTTTTAGTAATCATTATATTACTGCTTTTTATATCCCGGTGAGTTATTCCTTTTTGATGGGCTGCTTGCAAGCCAGCTGCAATTTGTCCTATTATTGTTAATGTTTGGTCTATACTTGTTTTCTCCTTGCCAATTTGCTCTTTTAATTCTTTTCCTTCTATATATTCCATTACTATGAATACTTCTTCATTCGATTCTTCTATTGCATGAATTGTAGCTATATTTGGATGATTCAGTGCTGCAGCTGCTTGAGCTTCAATTTCAAATCTTTGACGTTCTTCTTTATTTGCAGAAATATGATGCGGTAAGAATTTGATGGCTACTTCTCTTTTAAGCTTTGTATCTTCAGCCCGGTAGACTACTCCCATTCCTCCTTCACCCAATTTCTCTTTTATCTCGTAATGCAGAATAGTATTATTGACCATTGATTCCCTCAAGCGAATTAAATAGTTTTAAATAATTTGATTTAATTTGTGGTATTTATATTTTACTCAGATAAAGACGATATTATCCGCATATTATTTTCTATAAGTTAATTGATATATTATTCATTAGTTAAAGGGGCGAATATCATTAACTGGGGTCCAATAAACTTAAGTTTAATAATTCTATAATTTTTATATAAAGTTATATTATTACAAAAAACTTTTCCCGGTAACTATATTGTATATTTCAACTTTAAAATCTTCCGAAGTTTTTACTCTTGCATTATAATCCTTCTCAAGAGACATTTTCCAAAGATAAAGCTGTGAAAAAGTATGTTTTACTTTATTTGTCAAATCTTGAAATTTCCCGGATGATTCATATTCATCAGCATCTTCTTTATTATCCCAAATGGTTACAGAAATAAACTCATTTTTCTCGCTGATGCTTTCGGTTAGATAAATATACCGGCAACCCTTTATTGATTTTAAAGCCGGAATTATAATTTCAGAGTAAAGTTTTTTAAATTCTTCAAGCTTATCTTCCTGAATGATTAAGGAGAGAACACGAACATACATGTTGGAAGAGTGAACTAAGAAATCTTTGCTGTCCGAATTCTGAGCTGCTACTACATATTTCTTTATTACAGGTTCTTCTTCTACCGGGCCGTATTTTAATACCATATCTTCAGACAGCTGAACTTTCCATTCAGTAGACTCAAATAAATATGTTTTAGCCTGTTCAAATAGTTTTTTAAATGCACCGGTGGTTTCATACTGTTCGGCTTGTTCTTGAGTTTCCCAAAAAGTTAAAGAAATGAATTCGTTCTCTTCAGGCTTGGATTTAATTAATCCTGCAAAAAGACAACCCGGAGTATTATGCAGTTCGTATATTACATCTGATTCATAAAAATCTTTAAATCCATTAACGCTATCCGGTTTAATTTTTAATTGAAGAAAACGCATGAACATTTTATTTACCTCCTTTCCAGGAGTAATTAAATTAAAAACGTTTGTGCAGTAATTTATCCGCTAAATTTTATTGAAGGAAATAATAAATACAAAAAGTATTAATTAATTTTAATTTCTTTTTATTATCACTATAGTCATATCGTCCATTTGGTCTTCACCTTCGGCATGTTTGTTAACTATATTTATAATCTTATCAATTAATTCAGATGCCGATAAATGACGGTTTTCTTTAATTAAATTTATAAGTCTTTCCTCTCCAAATTCCTCCTCTTTCCTATCCATAGCTTCTGTAATTCCATCGGAGTATACAACTAATACATCACCTGAGGGAAAGTCAATTGTTTTTTCTTCATATGTAATTTCCGGTAAAGCGCCGACAATAATTCCCCCTTCTTTTAATCTTTCCACATTCCCATCATGATCAATTAGAATCGGCTCATTATGCCCGGCATTACAAAAAGTAATTTTATCAACAGAAGCGTGAAGGACTCCGTAAAATAAGGTAGCATATTTATTAACATCCGTACTGCGATACAGAAGGTTATTTGTAAAAGCTACACAGTCTTTACAAGGAATATCCATTAAAGTCTGCCCTCTTAATGAGGCTTGAAGATTTGCCATTAAAAGTGCGGCAGGAATACCTTTACCTGAAATATCTCCAAGACAAAAAACCAAGTTATCATCTTTAAGAGGAATAAAGTCATAATAATCTCCGCCGACGTCTTTTGCTGGAATACTTTTACCGGCAATTTGATAACCCGAAACCTGCGGATTTGATTTTGGAAGAAGATTTACCTGTATATCGTTTGCAAGCCTCATTTCTTCTTGAAGCCTTATTAAAGCCTGTTCTCTTTCATAAAGCCGGGCATTCTCAATTATATGTGAAGATTGTGCGGCAAGAATTGATAGTAATCTCTGGTCCTCAATTGTAAAACCTGCTTCGGTATGTTTATTAAAAACCGTCAATAGTCCTACCATCTTACCTTTTAACAGCATTGGGACACTTAATAATGAGTTAATTGGGAAATCCTTTTTAACCGCGAATTTAAATCTTTCATCATTTTGAAAATCATTGATCATAAGAGGACTTCTGTTTTTAAGCATCCAGCCTGTTAATTGAGTGTCCAGTCTATAAGGCAGAAAATCAGAAATTGATTCTTGCTTTCTTATCATCGTATGAAAGGGATTTACAATGTCTTTTTCATCAAGAAGCATTACAACGGTTTGTTGAACTTTTAAATGTTTTATACACTTCCTTACAATCAAATCGATAACATCCTCAACTGATTGATTGGAAGAAATTGCCGTAGCAACATCATTTAAAGCGGATAATTCTTCTATCGCTATTTTTAATCTTCGATTTTCTTCTTCCAGAGTTTTTACTCTTGAAGTATCAGTAATTTCCATTAATATTTCTTTCCAATAATTATTATTTTACTTTCCTGTTTTATTGTACAGGAAATTGCTCTAAAAGCATCAGACTTATATATGTAAATTGAAATGGGAAACTTTGGCTGAGAATATAAATATAGCATTAACATCTATAAAATATTACAAAATAATAAATATAAATGCTACTATTTTTAAAATAAATTAAGGGCGTTGTTTTTATAAACACAGTAATTATTTCATACACGCAATTAAATATTTAACCGGATAAAATAAATTAAATTTGAATTATCCGGTTAATAACAATTAGGAGAGCAATTTAAATGGATTTTTTAATTGAACAGCCAAAGTAGATTTCCGTATCCTTCTTTAGCCATTTCATCCTTTGGAATAAATTTGAGTGCGGCTGAATTTATGCAGTATCTTAAATTTGTAGGTGCAGGTCCGTCGTCAAAAAGATGCCCCAGATGAGTATTACCAAATCTGCTTCTTACTTCTATTCTCACCATTCCTAATGAATTATCAATCTTTTTAACAATATATCTCGGATCAATCGGCTGAGTAAAACTGGGCCATCCGGTTCCCGAATTAAATTTATCCGTTGAAGAAAAAAGCGGTTCACCCGAAACAACATCTACATATATTCCTTCTTTATGATTATTCCAATATTTGTTTTCAAATGGAGTTTCGGTAGCGCTATTTTGTGTAACAGCGTATTGCAACGGAGTTAACTTTTCCTTAATAATTTTTTCAGACGGTTTATTGTATTTATCAATATTTTCATCTCCCCAGACAGCCATAATAAAGGCATCTCTCCCCGAAGCCTTTCTATATTCCTCATATCTAATTGGATTCTTTTTGTAGTAATCCTGGTGATATTGTTCCGCCGGGTAAAAAGTTGTGAACTTTCGAATTTCAGTAGCTATGGGTTTCTTAAATATACCTGATTTATTAATCAGCATTTTTGATTTTTCAGCAACTTCCTTTTGAGATTCATCATTATAAAAAATTACTGTTTTATATTGCGTACCTCTGTCGTAAAATTGTCCGCCTGCATCCGTAGGATCAAATTGTTTCCAGTAAATATCAAGAATCTCCGAAAAGCTGATTATTGCAGGATTGAAAACTACCTGAACGGATTCAACATAACCGGTAGTGCCGGTTGATACTTCTTCGTATGTTGGATCTTTCATTTTCCCTCCCGCATATCCGGCTGTTACCTTTTTAACTCCCTGTAAACTTTCAAACGGCGCCTGCATGCACCAGAAACATCCGCCGGCAAAAGTTGCAGTCTCTTCTTCTCCGCCTGCTATATTTAATAGGGCATTATTTTCCGTTTCCGAAGATATTTCAGCACATCCTATAAGAATTATAGCAGGAATAATAAACATAAATAATAAATTCTTCTTAAACATTTTATCATCTCCGATAAATAAATCTTACCGCAAAGCTATAAGAAGGATTTCACAAAAAGATCACGAAATTATTTAGCTTTTAAAATGGCATAATTTGGAACGTTTTATTCGATATAAATTTGTTGATCAATAAATATAATCAGGCTAAGATGAATTATTTTATATCTGTTAAGTCCCATTATTCTAAATCGTTGTTTTAAATAAAATTTGAATTCGTTAAAACCATTGTTAATTTGATATTCTGTTTAAGCAGCGTTTAGTTTTAACTCTATTGGTATTTTCAGGATAAATGAAGTGCCTATATTTACTTCACTTTTAACTTCAATATTTATCGCATGGAGGTCTGCAATTTTTTTAACTATAGCTAATCCCAAACCTGTTCCTTCCGAACTACCGTTGGAAACCCGTTTTATCTGGTAATATCTATCAAAAATATGGGGCATTTCTTCATTACTAATTCCCGGCCCGGTGTCGGCAATTTCGACAATAATATTATGCACATACTTTTTTAGGTTTATATTTACCTCACCTTCTTCCGGTGTAAATTTAAAAGCATTGTCCAGCAGATTCTGTAAAATTTTTTCCATCATTCCGATATCAGCGGTTATAAAAGGTATGTTTTCTTCAAAATTTAAATTGAATTTTATTCTCTTAGTTTTGGCTATTATTATATTTTTCTGATGGATATCCTGTAAAAGTTCTGCAAGAGAAAATGTTTCTTTATCCGGCAGGCTCTCTTTTGCTTCCAGTTTAGACAGCTCAAAAAGTTCTTCAACCAAATTTAAAAGTCTGTCCGTACCGCTTAAAATCGTTTCGAGGTATTTTCTTCTTTCATCCGGGGTTAATTGATTTTCTTTAATTAGAACTGTTTCAACATAACCTCTAATTACTGCAATGGGCGTCCGCAGATCATGAGATACATTAGCGACAAGATCTCTTCTTTGATTATCCATTCTCTTTATTTCATCAATGTTGGTTACGATAGTATCCGCCATTTCGTTAAACGACATAGCAAATTCTTTCAGTTCGCCTCCACCGCCTAATTTAATTCTTGCACGAAGATTTCCTTTTTGAAAATCTCTAATAACATTTATTATCTTTCGAAGGTTTCTAACAATAAAACCTATTGTAATTAGACCGATAATTATTGCCATTATTAAGGCAATAATCATGGACCTTAATCCTAACCTTAAAATATAACTTCCAAATAAAAGCTGAGAAGCATTATCATATTCTTTACCGCCAAGGATAACATATATATAACCTTTAAATTCATTATGATAATAAACCTTAGCTGCAGAAAAAGCTTTCTGCTTATCCGGATTTTTCGGGTCAACACCTAAAAGGAACCGGTTATCATTTGACGCAATAAATTTATTAATCGGTCCCAGTGTTACTTTTTTTAATTTTACTGTATGATTAGGAGCATAGTATGCAAGTATTTTCCCTTCGGTATTTAAGAGATAAACTTCGATACTTGGATTTATTACCATAACATTATGAAATACCTGTTTCAATGCAGAAGTGTTAACTGTGTCGTCCATATAGATCGGATTATCTGAAGCAATATGCTCGGCAATATTATTGTTAAGTTTCTGTCTCGTTTCTTGAAAATACATTTGTGCGGTTGTAACGGATATATAAATGTAAACGCTGCTCATTACAAGCAGTATTAGTAAAAATGTTAAAGATATTTTCCAGAATAAAGAGCGGAAAAATTTTTTCATATGCCTGCTTAATTAAATGTCTGTTTTAAATTTGGTCATTAAATCTGTAACCGACTCCCCAGCTCGTAATTATATATTTGGGATTGGATATATCTTTTTCAATTTTACTGCGAAGTCTGTTTATATGAGAATTAACCGTATGTTCATAACCGCTGTATTGAGTTCCCCAAATTAAGTTCAATAAATTTTCGCGCGTATAAATTTTCCCGGGATGTGATGCCATAATAAAAAGAAGATCAAATTCTTTAGGTGTTAACTCAATAGTTTCATTATTAAGAAATACTCGTCTTTTGTCCAGGTCAATAACTAAATCATCGAATACAAGTTTTTTCTTTTCAAGTCCGCTGTTCGAAAATTCATTAATCCTTCTAAAAATTGCTTTAACTCGTGCAATAAATTCTCTTAAACTAAATGGTTTTGTCAAGTAATCATCTGCGCCGAATTCGAGGCCAAGAACCTTGTCTGTTTCCTCTGATTTTGAAGTCAACATTAAAATCGGTGTTTTTATTTCAGCTTTTCTAATTTCTTTACAAACTTCAAAGCCGTCCATTTTAGGCAGCATGACATCTAAAATTATCAGATCAAAGGATGCGGATTTAGCTTCCCGGAGACCGGAAGCTCCCTCATAAACTTGATCAACCGAACATTCAAGATCTTTTAAATGAATTTCCAATAGATTGGATATCTCTTTATCGTCTTCTATTATAAGTACTCTTTTCATATAATCTAATTTTTATTGATCAATATAAATATTAATTGTAACAAAAATATCACAAAAGCTTTATGAATCTATTAACGCTTAATAGATATATGAATAGTTGTTGACTTTAGCACAAGGCAGACCAATTTTTTAGCCTGCCTTAAAAATTATTTTAAAAGAAGTAATGTTTATTTATTATAATCAACAGCTTTATCGGGATATTTGGGAGGAGGAGGTACCGTAACAGGATGTTCTTTAATTTGTTCCTTCAAATATTTTATTGCTTCTTCAAGTTGAGCATCTTTTCCTTCAAACGTTTCATGTGGAGTGTTATCTACAACAATATCAGGATATACACCATGACCTTCAATCAACCATTTACCTTCCGGACCATAAACACCTGTTTCTGCTGCGGACGCGATACCATTATCAAGAAGCCAGTTATCATACGAAAGCCAGATCTCTCCGCCCCAGGTTCTGGTTCCGATAACCTTACCGAGATTTAGTCTTTTAAAACCTTCTGAAAAAGCCTCGCCATCGGATGCAGTAAAAGCATCACAAAGAACAACTAAATGTCCCCTAAATGCATACTGCATATTCCATGTCGGCACACCAACTCGATCTTTCCAGTACATCCATGCTTTACGTAAAAGCTTTTCAAGTATCCAGCTGTCAATATTGCCGCCTCTGTTGTGCCGCATATCTATAATTAATCCTTCTCGATTAAACACCGGATAAAATTGTTTTACCCATTCCGTATAATTGTCCCCGCTCATTGCACGTAAATGGACATAGCCAATATTATCATTACTCTTTTTATCAACAACCAATTTTCTTGTGTATTCCCACTCATCATAACGGAGATTTGCTTCAGCACTTTGTGTAATAGGAACAACAATAGTATTATACTCTTTACCGCTTTCTTTGAATTTAAGATTTAAAAGTACCTGCTGACCAACTTGATTTTCAAGGAGTATATTGGGCGAAGCGGCACTTAATATAGGAACACCGTTTATGGATAAAATTATATCCCCTTCTTTAACATTTACACCTTGCTTTAATAAAGGAGATATTTCATCGATATAATCCGGTTCGGATTTGTATATATGGCTAATCTTATAACCGCCGTCTTTTTCATCCTTAGTTAGAATTGCTCCAAGTGAACCGATTCCAATTTGCTGTTCTTCTCTACGGATATCTCCTCCAAATACGAATGTATGAAGTGCGGAAAGTTCACCCACTATTTGTCCGATCAAATCATTAAGCTCATCTCGATCTCTAACTCTATTGACAAGCGGTAAATACATTTTCAGCATTTTGTTATAATCGACTCCCTGCATATTGGGATCGTAGAAAAAGTCTCTTTCAAGACGCCAGGCTTCAATAAACATTTGCTTCCATTCTTCTCTAGGATCGAATGAAAATGTCCATTTACTTAAATTAACTTCATTTTTGGATAACTCTTTTACCGGTGAGTCCGACGCATCAATTACGTATGCGTCTTCTCCTTTAAGAACGAGAATTTTTTTTCTATCATTTGATAATTCATAGTATTTTATGTCTTCCAGAATTGTCTTGACTTCTGCATCTTTATTTTTAATTTCTAATGCTTCAAGCTTAGTTTTAGCTCCGGATTGACGCGGCCTCTCCGTAAAGAACAGCACTTTTTCACTCATTGATAAATTAGAATAATTTCCGACCGGAACCGGAACTTCATTAATTCTTGTTTGAATTCCATCCATATCTATTTTTACTGTTACTTCCTTTTTCTTTTTACCTTTATCATTTGTTTTAGCACTGTCTTTGGATTTATCTTCAGCATTCTGAAGTTCATTTTCTGGAGTGAATGGAAATCTTTCATTTTTTAAAAGAGACACTGCATAAATCTTTGTCGTCTTATCAAAGAAAGGTTCAGGCTGTCTTGAACCCCATGGACTGCCGACAATAGAATTAAAAGTCCGGTCCGATAAAAAATAAATCCATTTCCCATCCCGGCTCCACACCGGATCGTAACTATCGATTCTATCACCGGTAATAAAATATTTTTTACTTGTTGAAAAATTATAAATTGCAATTTGCGAATTGGTATTTGCCGCTTTCGATACATATGCAAGCCACTTGCTGTCCGGCGACCAGCTAAAATTATAGAAGCCTCCGTATTGAGAAGAATCCATAATCGTGGTCTTCTTAGAAGACTCATTATATACAAGCAGCTTATTATTTTTATCCATGTAGACTATCATTTTACCATCAGGCGATGGAATACCCTGATAACGGAAGCCTTTTCCATCATGTGTCAATTGTTCTCCCTTACCAACTCCATTTGAAGGATATCTCCAAAATTCAACTTCTCCCGACTCATCCGATTGAATTATCAAAGAATTCCCATCAGGCATAAAACGTGCATTACGGTATCTTACTCCGGATTTTCTGGTTACTTCAACAAATCTGCCTTGTGAAGCCGGAGCTACAAACACCTGACCTCTTGCTGTAAGAACCACTCTATTCCCATCAGGAGAAATGTGTGCAGAAGTTAAATACTTCATTGGCTTTTTAACCCATGTAGTCGTCTCCTGGTCAAAATCTGAAGTTAATTCAACGGGCACAATTTTATCTTTCTTTGATGCTATATCGTAAAGATGAATATCGGCACCGCATTGATAAACTATCTTACCATTATCCATTGACGCTGATTTTGCATCCCAGCCCATATTAAATGTTTCCTGCTCCAAATTTTTTCCATTTTTATTCATCGACCAAATGTTCATTGTACCGTCGCGATCGCTTATAAAATAAATTCTATTATTCCAAAGCATCGGATCTTTACTTGTGCCTGCATAATCCGAAGTAAGAGGGACGGCTTCATTTTGCCCCTTAACAAATCTCCAAATATTTTGTGCAGTACCTCCTTTATATCTTTTTGTATGACTTCCTTGAAACGGATAACGTGTAAAAAACAAGGTGTCTCCGCTATTATCAAAAACTCCGTTACTTGCCTGTTCAAGAGGTATTAGTTTACTTGCATCTGTTTTAGGATCAAGTATACACAGCTGAACATCAGGAAGGGTCGAATAATTCGCTGTTGAAAAAATTATTTTACCGTCGTTAGTCCAGCCGATTACAGTCGCATTGTTTCCTAAAAAAGTTTTTCTTACCGGGACTCCTCCATCAACCGGTATGGTATAAACTTCAGTCAGTCCTTCATATTGTCCGGAAAATGCAATCATCTCTCCGTCATGGGAAATTGCGGCATGAGATTCTGTGCCATGACTGCTTGTTATCCTTATAGCTGTTCCGCCATTCACACCTACTATCCATAAATCACCTTCCGATGTAAAGACAATTTTATCTCCGTGAATTGACGGATACATATAATATCCTTCGCGTGAATTAGCAAATAAACCGACAGAAAAAATTAACATGAATAAAAGAAATGATAAATTTTTCAAGTTTACCTCAGAGTAGTTTTAAAGATTTTTTAGATGAAAAGGAGAATTTTAGCCGTTTGAAAAATATAGATAGATTGGCCGAGAGAAGCAAACCGATAATCATATTTTTCATTTAAACTTAATAAAAGGGAAAATTATCATCAAAATATTTCTCTATAAAACCTTTCCCTTTTATAGATTTACAGTTATTTTTTATTTATTAAATTTGAAATAAAACATGGTGATATAATTAATTCGGCAGTCATGATTTTCAAATGTTAATAAAGAAGAAATTCGATATGCACAATGGGGAAAATGATTATTTAATAATATCTTTATTTATTTGTTTTGCATAAAGGTTCGATAATGGTCAAGTTATTATTTATTGTAATTCTATTCACCTCCGAATTATACTGCCAGGTTTTAAGTTCCGATTCAACAAAAGCTAAAAAAGATAGTGCAAACTATTTTCTTTATAATTCCGATCTAAATTTTATTCCCGGAAACGACTTTCAAATTAACAAAATCAATACTCTTAACAATTTATACTTTTTAATTCAGGACAGCTTGTTTGATAATGTTTCATATTTTAATTATCAAAACGAACCGTTACCTTTGGGAAATACTTATTCGGCGAATCAAAATCTTTATAATAATACTCTGGAAATGAAAAATTATTTCCGTAATTTTTATCTACAATCAAGACCATCTACATTTCAGAAAATAATGTATGACGTAGATTTTTCAGGTGCCGTTATATTGGCAGGTTATCACGTCTGGAAGTACTACATAAAAAAACCGAAAAAGTAAATAATCATATCATAAATTAACTCTTATATTATTCGTTATCTTTCCGGCAATAATCATTATACAATATATTTTCAACAAGCCAATAGTTAATTAAGAAGTTCTAATTACACATTAACTTTAATAGAATTAATTAAGTTTAATAATCACCATTTAATTTTTTAACGATTTTTATTGATAAAGATCACTTTAACTTCACGCTTTGTTAAAAATATTTAAGTTTAGATAAAAAAATTTGACTTTTTAATCCTATATTGTGCCTAATTTTTTATTGCGGGTAATCTTTATTAGATAAATTTTTACATTAAACAATTTTATTAAAAACTTATTCATCTCTCGGATGAAAAAATATAGATTTGTATATCTAGTTCTTATTTTTATTTTCGCTGGATTATTTCAAAATACAATATTCGGACAGGAAAATAAAAATATCATTTCCGATTCGACACTTTCATATTTAAGTATTAATAATTTCAATACGAAGAATAATATTATAAATACAAAGTGGTACCAGATGTTTTCTGATATTCCTTCCGATTATTTGAACTTTTTTAAGCAGTCTTTTACAGTTAAAAAAATTCCAACATTACTAACAATAGGTGCATTAACCGGATCGTTAATGCTGGTTGATCAGCAGGGATGGAAAGCTGAAAATAAAATGTTTAAAAAATCTTTAATCGATCATAGGATAGCAAACGTAACTGTAAATATGGGAGACGGACGATATCAGTTTTTATCTGCAGCTGCATTTGCCTTACCCGGAATTATTTTTCACGATCACAGAGCTTTAAAAACCGGGAGTAATATTGTAGAAGCAATTTTATCTACAGGCCTTTTAGTGCAAGTCTTAAAACGAATGACGGGAAGACAAAGTCCTTCGGCATCAACTGAAAACGGCGGAGACTGGGATCCATTCCCTAGTATTAGACAATATCAAAAGGATCAGCCGGCCTTTTATTCTTTCCCTTCAGGTCATCTTTCAACTGCAACCGCTATTCTTACTGTTATAGCAAATAATTATCCGGAAGAGAAATGGATAAAACCTGTCGGATATCCGCTTCTTGGTTTATTAAGTTTATCTTTAGTAAGCAAAGGAATGCATTGGTACAGCGATTTACCTTTGGCATTCTTTCTTGGATATTCTTTCGGTAATATTATTGCCCCGGAAAAAGATTTGCCGCCTCAAACCATTAGCGGCCCTTCATTACGAATATTTCCTTCATTTAGCTATAATGGTATGCAATTGGGAATTAATTATAGGTTTTGATGAAGAGATAAAAATATTTTGATTTAAAAAATTGAACAGCCCTCCAAGTTATTATAGCCATATACTATATAAATAATATTTCCCTCTTTTTCTCCTTGACTATTTTTATTTGAAATAATTTTTTTTATATTAATAACAGTCTCGATAAAGGAGTTCCCCTGCCCTTTATCGTTTGAGAGACTAAGCCCGTCTGACACCCCCATCAGATGGGCTTTTTTATTATAATGTTTCAGTTATTAGGGTTAAAACGTTATGAAAGATTCGGGAACAATTGAGCTGAGAATTATTAATGCCCGAATATATCGAGCATTAAATTATCTTTTATAATCATTTCAACAAAACTAATTTTTTTGTCGAGATGAAGTTCCCTGCCCTAAGTTGATAGAAATAAACACCACTAGCAAATTTACTTGCATTAAATTCCACTTTATAATTACCAACAATTTTTTGTGCATTAACTAATGTTTCGACTAACTTTCCCAAAATATCATAAACTTTTATAGTAACTAAACTTGATTTGGGGATAGTGTAAATTATAGTTGTAGTGGGATTGAATGGGTTAGGATAGTTTTGAGATAAAGAGAAAATGGTGGGTAAATTAATTTCTTTACTTTGAACACCTGTAACCATTTCATTTATTGCTCTTCTTTTTATACCCGCTTCAGTAGCTACAAAAAGATAATTTTGGTTAATGGCCAGTGACCAAACATTCTTATTTATTAATCCTTCATTAACATCCAACCAAGTATCACCATTATTAGTTGAGAGAAAAACCCCTGCAGATGTGCCAACAAAAATATTATTCTTATAAAAGACAAAATCTCGAACAGTATATTTTCCAAGATTATCGTTAGGTAGTATATTATTTTCTGCTGACCAGGAGTCACCCATATCCGTAGAACGATATACACCTGGCCCACCGGCAAAAATTGTTGCCCCAGAGTTGGCAAGCACATAAATATAGGGAACTGTTATCCCATTGTTAACTGTACCCCATGTTATTCCATTATCAGTAGAACGAAAAACACCTTCTCCATAAAAACCTGCAAAGATATTATTATTTACACTTAAAACACCCATAATAAGTCCACTATTTGATAAATTCGTGGATGACCAAGTCTTTCCGTAATTTGATGAATAATAAACAGACCCTAAAGTACCTATTGAATCTTCGACACCTGCATATAAATTCATACTATTAATTGCTAAGCAGGTAACTTCACCTGAATTATTATAAATAGGCAACCCGGAATTAATTTTGTTCCATGTATTTCCATTATCAATAGAAAGAGCTATTCCACCCGAACCCTCTACAAAAACATCAGTTCCATTTTCAGTAATTCGATCTGTACCTATATTTGATTGTAGTGTAGAACTCCATGTTTCTCC
The DNA here is from genome assembly GCA_046705645.1 of Ignavibacteriaceae bacterium. GTDB lineage: Bacteria > Bacteroidota > Ignavibacteria > Ignavibacteriales > Ignavibacteriaceae > FEN-1297. The sequence continues at coordinate 14,309 of JBJKQE010000268.1, forward strand.
ATTATCTGTAGAACGAAAAATACCTCCCCCAACTACGCCAGCGAAAATGTTATTGCCAATAGTTGCTATGGAATTTACAGAAGTGTTATTTAATACTTGTGCCCAACCAATATTATTTAATGTAAAACTATAAACACTACCATTTATTGTATTAGCAAAAAGAGAATTTCCTTCAACAAACAGATATGTAATTATTGAATCGGCAGGAAGCCCACTACCGAAAGCGGACCAATTATTACCATTATCAGTGGAAAGAAATGTACCTGCATTATCGGTTCCTACATATAAGTTTGTACCACTTGTAGCTATGCTTGTTATAAAAGTTTGATTTGCCACAGTATTTACAGCATTCCAATTTGTTCCGTTATTGGCTGATACATAAACACCACTATTATATGGAACAGTTACAAAAACATTATTATTTATAACAGCAAATGATAATGCATTTGAAATCCCTGGAATACCTGTGTTAGCTCCATTCCAAGTCGAACCATCATCGGTTGAACGGAAAATTCCCCCACCATCAGTTCCTATTAAGAGGTCTGTTCCAAAATATAGTAAGCAATTTACATATGTATTTGTTAAACCATTATCGTGCTGCACCCAGTTGTGACCGTTATCTGTAGACATAAAGAAACCTCCCCATGTACCAGCTAATAAGGTGCTACCATTTAACACTAGAGACTTGACACTCATATTAGTCAGACCAGCAGATGTCCAATGAGTTCCATTATCTGAAGAAACAAATACCCCATCGTTGGTGCCTGCAAATATATCTGTTCCATTAGTTGTAATTGAATAAACCAATTTATTCGTTAAGCCCTGGTTAGTTGCTTCCCAACTACTGCCGTTATTTGTAGAAATTAATATTCCACTCCCGTTGGTACCAAGAAAAATATTGTTCCCATTTATAACTGAACAAGTAATATCTGTGTTAAGGCTCGTACGATTCCATTGTGCATATTGTCTTGAAGAAATAAAAAATATAAAAAAAACAATGAAAATTTTAATTTTTGGAATTTTCATAACAACTCCTAATATTAATTAGTCTACTCCCTATAATATTTATAATAAAAAGTACCTTTTTCATAATTAGTGGCCGAAATAAAAAACTAAAGTATTCCTTTTACTGTTTTATCCAAACTAATTTTTTAGTTGAGAAGAAATTCCTTGCCCTTATTTGATATAAATAAATCCTACTTGAAATATTTTTCTCATTAAATTATACGATATTATTCACTACTGCATTAGCAATATTCAAAAGCATAATAACTTTTTTATTCGCAATTAAAACATTCCGTGAAAATTAGAGAACGACGGTATTATCTTTGCATGTTTAAAAATCATTGCTGATAACAATTTTCAAAAGTTGACAATTTTAAACCCTCAACCTCCACAATTTACTGTAATAGATGCATAAGGATTTTCCCCTCTTGTACTGCTGTCAGTTGTGAAGAAATTTGGATTACTACCAATAGTAATATCTCCAGAATTAAAAAGGACGGAACCGTCTATATAACTTTTTAACACAATTGTGCAAATGTCAGATTCACTAAAGCGAGTTCCTGAATAGTACCAACCTGTATTCACAGTGTTCCCAGACTCTGATAAAGAAGCATGATTTTTATAAATGTCAACCTTGCAAATCAAAGGTTCGCCTGTTTGACTACAAATAACACGAAAGGTCAGCCAATAATAAGTCACAATTCCTGAAGAAGGTGGAGTAGAACCACCGGAACTTCCAGAACTTGTGTCCGGCTCTAGTAGAGAACTATTTTTTGAACTATTGCATGAGAAAGCAATCAATGCAATTACTATTATAATTAGATTTTTCATTTATTCTCCTTAATTAAGAGGGATAATTATACCGGCTTCAGCTCCTACTCCTTTTGTTTGAGTGTCTTCATCGGTAAACCTTATTATGTTATACTTCGCCTCTAGAATAAAACCAACACTCTTCTCAAAGAAAACCATACCAACCTTTGGTGAAATTCCCCACCCATCAGTTTTGATGTCTTGATCTTTAGCTGAAACATAATAAGCTTCACATCCGACAAAAAGATTCTTTGAGTTTCCGGGGAAGATTTCTACACCAGTTCCCAATTTTAATAAAGTTACTGTCTCATCTTTTGCTGGAACCCAGTGAATTTGATAGTTTGAGTCCATGTATGAATAACTGTTTGTTGTTTGAGTTCCTCCACCATCCTCAATAAACATTCCCCAAAAGACATTTGTTGTTGCCTGAGAAAGATACCCCACTTTAAATCCAAGGACATTTATTGAAACATTATCCGGTTTAAAGTAAGTACCTGACAAGGTAATGAAGTTTGTTTGTGCTTCTAAAAAAAAGGGAACAAGAACAACCAAGATTAATGACAAAAATAGTTCTTTCATTTTTTATTAAAATATTTTTTTAAATTGAAATAAAATGATTTAATATTGCCTAAAAAGATTTGATGTTCCAGGGTAAGTATCATATAATTACTATTAGTGATAGCGTATATTCAAAAAACTTATTGAAAATTAGTCGTTATAATAAAATATGGAATACTCATATTTGAGTATTTTAAAATTAATTTTGAGTAATTAATTACTCATTTGTAATTATAGGTGTTTTTCAAAAAGGAATTGTAATTCGTTAGTTGACTTTGTTCCTGTCTTTTCCAATATATTCCTTCGGTGTGTATCTATGGTGTGCTTACTTATGAATAGTATTTCCCCAATTTCTTTGCTCGATTTCCCCTCAATTAATAATTTAATTACTTCTATTTCTCTATCTGTTAATGAATATTTAGCTTTTAATTTCTCAGGTAGTAAAACTCTTTGCTTTTCCTTTTGACTTCTTATATATCTTTCAATTGTTTTTTTTAGTTCATCTATATCAACTGGTTTAAGCAGATAATCAAAAGCCGCACTTCGTATTGCTTTAATTGCATATTGCTCATATGCTGTTACAAAAATAAAAATAGGATAAGCTTTTTGGTCCTTAATTTCATTAACAATTTCAAATCCATTTTTTTTGGGCATCTCAATATCAACAAAAACCAATTCCGGTAATAGTTCTACTACTTTTTTAATTCCTTTATCGGCATTCGTTTCTTTACCTACTACTTTTAATCTATCGATTTTAATTAAAAGATTTTCAAGTCTATCGCATGCTTCAATTTCATCATCTATAATAATGCAATTAATTTCATTTTTAATAACATTCATTATACTGCCTTTTGTGGAATGTGAATCGTTACTTCAGTCCCTAATGAGTTACCGTTATTATCAACTAGGTCATCAACATAATAAGTAATTCTTATTTTCATTAAGTCATAATATAAGGCTAGTATTTGATCTAGTATTTTTAAACCCTTTCCGGTATTATCGAATTCAAAATTATTTGCCTTATTTCTTCCCACACCATTATCATTTATCTTAATAAGATAAGCAGTTGAATTTTTTTCATAAGTTATTAATAATTCTCCAGGTTTACTTAAGTGCCTTAAACCATGTTTTATAGCATTTTCCACAAATGTATGTATAATCATCTTAGGAACTCTGATATTATTATTAACATCTCCTTTTACTTCAATATCCCAATTAAAATTATTACTATTTCTGAATTGTTCAAGTTCAAGATAATTTCTTACAAATTCTAATTCATCTTCTATTGTAGTAATTATTTTATCCGAGTTTTGAATAGTTAAGCGTAAAAGTTTACTATACTTTCCAAAAATATAGTCCGCTTTTTCACGTTCTTGTTTGTAAAATAATGAGCCTATTGAATTAATTATATTAAAAGTAAAATGAGGATCAATTTGATTTTTAATAGCTTTGAACTGCAGTTCTGCTATTTTCCTTTCCGATGCATATTTTAATTCAGTCCTTTCTCTTTGAACTTTCTCGATCATTATTATTAACATTACAACTGAAAAATAAATTGCAATATAGAAAGGGTATTTCCAATAAAATAATGGATTAAATTTATATGAAAGAGCAAGCTGTTCGTTCTCTGAAGTCAATATTAATTCGCGTGGTTTTTTGCCGTCTAATTTTATCGCACAATATTCAGCAAATCCAAGTCCTGAACAGTTTGCTTCAATACGGTCTGAGAAATTACTTCTAGTAATTATAATTTTATTTAAATCATTGCTTTGAAAAATTAGTTCTTTCTTTCTATCACCTTCTAAATCGAAAGTGTATGGTGTTGAACTCCATAACGGAGGTAAACTAATTTTCTCCAATTTTTTAAAATCTGAATTGAGTTTTTCTATCTGCCCATCTGTTTTAATTATATAAAAATATTTCATATCATTATTGGGTTTGTATAAAAAAGCTTTTTCCAATTCCGGCGAAAATGGGAAATCTTTTTTCTTTAGAACTACTTGTTTAAGATTAAACCTAATCAATGAACATGAATGCTTTTTTATGCCCTTATAAATGTTCATTACAATAAAATTTTTTTTATTATCTACAGTAATTGGTGCAATTCCACATTCTGATGGATAAAAACCAATCTTAATAGGTGGATACTTTAATGAAAGATCCTTATTAAAAATCATAATCCATGAAAACATATCTGAGTAAGGATCTTCTACCCTGCTATTTCCGGTAGCCCATGTAGAATATATTATATTTAAATCATTACTTGTTGTATCTATGAACTTTGACGCTCCTATATCAGCGTAGCTTTTACATGATCTATAAACTGAATCATTAATGGGGTTATATTGAAATAAATTTCTAGGCTGCTTTGAATAATCCGCCTCCAAATAGAAATATAATTCCTTTATCCCATCATTATTTGAATCATAGAATGTACAAAAATAAGATCCTATATCAATTTCATTATTAGTAGGTATATAATTAGTTACAAATTTATTTTTTGTTATGAATTTATTCTCTAAGGGATTTAAGCAGTTTAAGTATATCTTATCGTTCTTATATACCAGGAAATAAATAGATTTTAGACTATCTTTCCCAATGCTTCCTATCATCGGATATGCTGTAGCAAGAAATTTCCCATCGAAATTCCACTGATTAAATACCTTTCCGAATTCGAATACCGTTAATGAAAAAAAGTTATCTCTCATTTGATGGAATCCTATTTTTTCACTCACTCCATCATTATTAATATCGGCATAATAGTATATCCAATGTGGTTGTATTTTATTAAGCTTGATAATTTCAATTTTATATTTATTAAATATTGAAGGCAGGGTTATAATTATTATTAGGGATACAATAGCACTTAAAACAAAATGATTTGCAGCTAATTTTAAAAGGTTACTTTTGAAATTTCCGGAATGTTTTTCTTTATTATAAAATTCCAATAAATAATACCCCAATGTAAGCGGTATAACATATCTTAGTGACTACAAATTAAACGATTAAGTAGATATATTCAAGAAA
>JBJKQE010000269.1:0-6298 GCA_046705645.1 Ignavibacteriaceae bacterium
CCGTAATTGTATGCATTACTCATCAAGTTAAGAGAAATAGTTCCTGTAAATGTATACGAGACACTTAAGCGTGAAGTAAACTGTCCGTCCGTTGATGCAGCGGTAACAATGTTATAACCTAAACTTAGGTTTGTTGAAACTTTGTTGTTAAAAAAGGGATAGCCGACCGACTGAATTATGCTTCTTATAATAACATTATGATATAATGAAATCGATGAAGTATAATTTAACGCTGTCGATAAGGCTAAAGCTGTCGGCAGAGCTAATGACCACATTGCCACTACTGCTTGAGTTTTATTTTGACTTGAAGCTGAAGTCAATACATTATAATCACTGAAATTGTTGTAGCTGTAGGTTAAAACAATTGTATTTATTCCGCTTAATGCATTAAAATTTAAATGCGGTGTTATGGTTAAAGATTGTGTAGTATTTTCAATTCTAAGTGTATCATTTACATTTGAAGTTTTCATTCCATAGTTTGCATAAGATATATTAAAACCGAAATTTTGTACCGGTTGTGAGGTAATGTTTAAATTACCGATAGTTCTTTGCGTAGTCGACAGATGATTATTTCTGAGATTATTATATCGTTTCCCGAAGGTTCCATTAATTATTAATTTATTCTGTAATAATCTAAATGAAGGTCCGATTGTTACATCCAGAACATCATTCGGTAATTGCGCATAGCCTAATGTTACAAATCCAGGCCCTACCCACTGCCCGGTTAAACTCATGGAAAATACAGATGCAGGAACGATATTCATTGTCATCATAGCCGCACCATCAACCTGCGTGGAATTTCTTGGAGTAAAAAGCCAATTTAAAGCTGATGTTCCTTTCAACGTTCGTTCTCTAATATTATTGCTTAGCGCGGAAATTCCTACTTCTCCGTTTATTGAAACAATATGAGTATAAATAGGCAGCCCGAACTGCAATGACGTCACTGCATTTTCTTCCGGCATAATGGAAGGCGGTGCGTTTTTGATCGAATTGGAATCATCAATTGCATGTAAAAAATTTAAATTAAAATAAGATGATGCTTCATTCCCCAGACCTATTTGAACAGCAATTATCTTTCTTGAATATGTGCCGAGTACATTATTAATTGAATCCGGCGCAATTGCTCTTTGAGATCTTCCATATATAAAAGAGAATCTAAAAATGCCGGGATTCATTTCAATTCCTGCCCCTAATAAACGGGTATCTCCAAATGTTAAATTAGAAAGTCTTGTAGAAAAGTATCCAGCGTGCAACGTTAACCAGCCGAATAATCTCGGACTAACACCAAACTGGTTAAACGGCTGAAGATAACCACGGCCTTCGCTTCCAATATATATTTCAAACGGAAGCTGAATTTGATCAAAAATTACTAATGTAGGTGTTAGAATTGCTCTATTAGTGCTCGCAGGACGTCTATCCGGAATACCATTAACTCCGTAAAATTCCCCGGATAAATTTAATGAACCTTGCAGACGTACCGGTCCAAACGTGCCTTGCCCAAAACTTAAAGAAGTAAATATACAGACCATTATGCATGTATAAATAAATTCTTTTTCCAAAATATTTTTAATGAATATTTTTATCATAGAGTTAAAATTCAGTTTGGTTCCTGCTGTTTAAAAAATAAGTTAAAATTTCTTTTAGCGGAGTCAGATTGTCTTTAGTTATGTACCCTAATGCACCGGCTGTTACGGCTTCTTCTCTTAAATAATTATCATCATATTGCGTCAATATGATAATTTTTGAATCAGGGTATTTCTCTTTTAAAATGCGTGTAGCCTTTAATCCATCCAAATCATCCATCTCAACATCCATCAAAACCAAACCGGGTTTTGTATTTTCATAAATCCGTATTGCTTCCAATCCTTTATAACATTCAACTACTTCTTCATTCGGCATCAGCATTTTAATATATTGATTCATTGACTTACACCACTCTATGTTATCGTCAACTATTAGAATCATTGATGTTAAAAAATTGTTGAAGGTATTTTAATAATGCTGTTTATGGTCAGCAATAGGTAGGTTTACCCTAAATTAGCAGTAAGTTTAACTAATAATAATGGTGCATTTAAAGTTCGGATTTATGCTGAACTGCAAATTTTAGCAGGCTGTGCGTACCCTTTATGTTTAATTTTGAAGATATGTTATTACGGTGGTTATCTATTGTTTTGGAACTAAGGTGAAGTTCTTCAGCTATCTGTTTACTTGTTTTTCCATCAGCAATAAAGCGAAGTATTCTTTTCTCAATTGCAGTAAGTGATGATAATGATGGAAAACTTTTACTGCTTTTTACCTTTTCCTGAAGTATTAATGGGGACATTATTGCGCTAATGTAAGGTTTTCCTTTTAGAATTGAATTTACGGCTTCTATAATATCATGAACTGCATTTTCTTTTAGTACATAACCTTTTACACCAATCTCAATTGCTTCATCAAAAAGTTCTTTATCATCATACATTGTTAAAAAAATTACCGGGCATGATATTCCCCTATTATTCATCGTTCTAACTACCTCGATGCCGTTTTTTTCAGGCATATTTATGTCCAGAATTATTATATGGTAATTTTCATTCTTGATCAACTCAAAAGCCTTCTCACCGTCGTCAGCTTCGTCAATTATTGAATTCTTTTGTAAATGATTTTCAAGCACCTGCTTTAATCCTTGACGAAATATTGGATGATCATCGGCAATTAATATATGAATATTTTTTTCTGTCATCATGAAGTTTTATTAATCGGTATTTTGATTTTTATTTTTGTCCCTTTGCCTGGTTCCGAAGATACGTTCAAAAAGCCGCGTAAAAGCTTTACTCTTTCCGACATTGTTATTAATCCGAATTCACCGGTTTTACTTGGCGGCATTTTTTTATTTTTACTAATTGAAAATCCTCTGCCGTTATCTATTATGATAATTGAAATTAAATTATTTTTTTGAGTTACATTTATTGAGGCCTCTGTTGCGTCGGAATGTTTAATTATGTTATTGATTCCTTCCTGTACAATTCTATATATATTCATTTCTTCATCAGGAGTAAAAATATTTTCGAGCCGGCATATTTTTTCCGAAATAGAAATGTTTGATGATTCACCGAACTGACGGACCATACTTTTCAAACTTTTAGTCAGTCCTAGTTTATCCAGCAGATGGGGCCGTAAATTATAAGCTATCTCTCTAACTTCCGCTACCGACCTGCCTGCAATTTTAGAGATATCATTTAAATTTTGTTTTGTATTCACCTGCAGTCCGGCATTTCCCATTTCTGCCAGGTTTTTAATTATCAAAAGATTTTGCCCTAATCCATCATGTAATTCTGATGCAATACGCTTTCTCTCTTTTTCTTGAAGTTCAATCATAAGCTGGGAAAATTTTGTTTGTCTTGTTTGTTCTTCTTTTAATCTATTAATTCTTAAATAAACCATAAAGACCATTATGCTTAGCAATAATGTCCCGAATATTAAAAGAAACCACCATCGAAGCCAGAAAGGCTGAAGAATGGTAAATCGTAAAGATGCAGGTTTAATGCTTTCAACTCCGTCGCTATTAATTGCTTTCACCTCAAATTTATACTTGCCGGGTTTTAATGCAGCAAACGTAATTGAACGAACTTTAATAGGCATACTCCATTCGGCATTGCTACCTAAAAGTTTATATTGAAAACGTACTGCATTTTCATCACGATATGTCAAGCCAACATAACCAATGGCCCAAGTATTTTTATAATAAGGAACCTCAATAAAATTCTTATTTGAATTGATGGTATTTCCGTTTATCTTTATTCCCGAAATGTAGACAGGAGGCGGAATCATGTTGCGCTTTTTTTTACCAAAGTCTGAAAAAGTAATTTCATCGGCTGATCTAGCCCAAACATGCTGCTCCGTATCCGTAACACATAAGAATATTTCATTCCCTGTTATGGAATTATACCAGCCAATCCTATTAAGATTATTTGTTGACACCCACATAGAACCCATTGGTGAGCCTATCCACATTTTATGTCGCCCGCTATAACTTAGACTCCAAATAGTATTGCTTAATAAACCACCGGCTGTTGTTATATTGGTAAAGTGTGATCCGTTAAAAACCGAAATACCGCCATACCTGGTCCCGATCCATACACGCCCATACTCATCAGTTGCTATTGATCTTATACTGTTATCTGTTAAACCGTTTTTAACTGAAAAATATTTCCTTCTCCAATCTGGTGAGATCATTACCAAACCGTCATCAAAGCCTCCCAGCCATGTATTTCCGTAATTATCCGACTCGATTACACGTACCGAGTTAACAGAAAGGTCTTTAGGATATCTGAGTGTTCTTAGTAATTTTAATTTTTTACCAAGTTGGTAAACCATTACGGTATCGCTAGCTAAAACACTACACCATAAACGATGCATTTTATCTATATGGATATAAAAAGATCTGTGATCGGCTGATAAAATCCTAAAGATATTTTTTTGTTCTAGTTTAGAAGCTCTGAAATGAAAGTGTTGTATTTTGTATAAAACAATTTCTCCATTCGAAAGCATTACCCATAAAGAATCTTTTCCATGATTAATAATTTGCCCGTTCAATTTTTTGCCATTCAAATTCAAAACATGAATTTTATATTGCCATGACTCATCTGATTCTCTGTAGAACTCAATAATTTTATTTGGAACATTAATTTGCCACACATTTTCATTATTATCAATTGTCAGAAATTGATTAAATACTTTTCCGGGGACATAAAACTTTACGGTATTCTTATCGGTTAATTTTACAAGACCTTTGTTCCACGTTCCTATCCATAGATTTTTTTCAGCATCAATAAATAAACAAGAAATATTTTCATCCGGTAGTCCGTTTTTTAATCCATAAACCGCGGCTTTTCCATTTTTCCAATTATTATAGGGTAATTTTATTAATCCTTTTCTAGTAGCAAGCCAAATATATCCGTCGGGATCCAAAGCAATATCATGTGCAGAAATAGGGAGAATGCATTTTCCCGAAAGATTAAAATCCTTGAACTCCCTCAGGATATTATCTGAAGTTGTTACCCATAAATTCCTATTTTGATCAACGAATAATTTTAATATAGTGACATTGGTATTAAATGAAATTGTTTTAATTTCTTTACCGGTGATTGAGAAAAAGTGAATTTTATTAGCTATGCCAACTGCAATATAATTCCCGTATAAGGCAAGCTGAGCATCAATATTATCCGGAAATACAAAAACTGTATCATTAACTTTACCGTTTTTAATTGTTACCACAGCTTCGTCTATAGCACACCAAAAAAGTCCGTTAGCATCTTCAACTATCGAGGAGGGTGATGTCTCAGCAGCTTTAGCTAAAGAAATACTATGAGCAATTTTGGTATTGTTTACAAGACTTATTCCACCTTTTATAGTACCAACCAAAATATTACCGGATCCATTTCTTTTTTCTGCTTCCGAAATAACAACAAAACCGCCAAGTCCGTCCTGTTTTCTTATATTATTAAATTCTGATCCGTCATACATACTAATTCCATCATAAGTTCCGATCCATAAAAAACCTCTGGAATCCTGTGTTATACAAGTAATTGTGTTCGAGGGTAAACCGTCTCTTATAGTATATGTATGAAGCGAGAGAACTTGAGAGTATATAAAAAAGGCCTGAAAGAAAATAATTGCAATAGTACAACGTATCCTAGTCATAGTCACATATTTTAAGCAAATATTATAAAATTAGTTTCAGCGAACTTTTAATGGTATATTGGAAAGTGATATCTGAAATTGTGAAATTAGAATATAAAAATCAAATGTTTTATTTATGATATTTTGATTACAAACCCCCAAAAATTAATTAAACTATACTTATCTTTATTAAATTAAATAAAACATAAATAGTTTCAATTTGCTTTAAATCATCACCAGCACAAATTAATTTACCGCCTTTATATATAAAATCTTATTTAAGATATTTATTATTAGTCTACTACTTTACCAAAAGGAACGAGCGCAAGGCTTGCCAGTTTTAAGTGCTGTTTTGCAAAAGGAATTCCTATAATAGTAATTGCGCAAAGAATTGCAAATATAACATGGGTAATGGAAATCCATATTCCGCCGATTAATATCCAGATAATATTCATAACGGTAGCTAAGCATCCTGTTCCTCTTTCTGTGGTCCTGATTTCTCTGCCAAATGGTAAGAGTGCTAAAAATGATATTTTAATACATTGAATTCCAAAAGGAATACCGATAATAGTTGCGCAGAGAAGTAAACCCGAAATAAGATATTCAAAAAAGAGAACTATACCCCCGCCTAATATGA
>JBJKQE010000270.1:0-3974 GCA_046705645.1 Ignavibacteriaceae bacterium
TTGTGAAATTACTCTGGATGCATATCCAAGTCATACTTACCCAGGTTATGTAAGTAAAATTGTTCCCACTGCCGACAGAACAAAAGCAACAGTTATGGTTAAAGTAGGATTTAGACATTATGATAAACGCGTACTCCCGGAAATGAGTGCGAAGGTCCTATTCTTATCTAAAGAAACAAATGAATCACAGAAAAATCAGCAGCCTGTTCTAGTTGTTCCCAGCACCGCTGTTGTTACAAGAAACGGGGAAAAAGTAGTGTTCACAGTTAAAAGTAATACTGCTTCCAAAATACCGGTTACTACCGGACAACAATTTAATTCGTATATCGAAATAAAGTCGGGTTTAAAGAACGGTGATCAGATAATTGAGAATGTAACAGACCGGATAAAAGAAGGTACTAAAGTAAAAGTAAGTTCATGATTTCTCGATCGAATGATGTTAGATAAAAGAAAGTATTTAATAAGTTTATAACGGAGTGAAAATGGCAGACATAATTCAAGTAAAAAATGTTTACAAATCATATTGGAGAGACAGCTTTGAAACTTCGGTTCTACATAATATATCACTTGATATTAAAGAAGGAGAATTTCTTGCTTTAATGGGCCCATCAGGTTCGGGTAAGACTACTTTGCTGAATTTGATTTCCGGGATAGACAAACCAACTAAGGGAGAAATTTACGTTAATTCAACAGACATCTCAAAACTAGGCGAATCTGCACTGGCAAAATGGAGATCCAATAATATCGGTTTTGTTTTTCAGTTTTACAATTTAATCCCGGTACTAACTGCATTTGAAAATGTTGAACTGCCGCTGCTTCTTACAAAATTAACAAAAGCCGAAAGAAGGCAGCATGTTGAAATGGCTTTAAATATTGTCGGGCTTGGAGACAGAATAGAACATTATCCAAAACAGCTTTCGGGCGGACAAGAACAAAGAGTAGCAATTGCAAGAGCAATTGTTACAGATCCCAGCATTTTAGTTGCAGATGAACCTACCGGCGATCTTGATAAAAATTCGGCAGATGAAGTTTTAACTTTAATGGATAGACTTAATAAAGAATTTAATAAAACAATTGTAATGGTAACACACGATCCGAACGCAGCAGCTAAAGCCCATAATATAAGACATCTTGAAAAAGGCGATTTAATACGGGAGACAGTATGAAAATTTTAAAATTAATTTTTAAAAATTCTTTACGCCATAAGCTAAGGTCATCACTAACTATTTTAGGAATAGCGATTGCAGTTATTGCATTCGGACTTTTAAGGACTGTCGTTACCGCATGGTATTCTCAGGAAAAAGCATCCTCGGCAAACAGATTGATTGTTCGCCAGGCAGTATCATTCATATTTCCTCTTCCTTATTCATATTTGGAAAAGATTGAACGAGTCCCAGGTGTTAAAGAAGTAACATTTGCAAACTGGTTCGGTGGAATTTATATCGACAGGAACAATTTTTTTGCAAGACTCGGAGTTGATGCGAATACTTACTTCGATGTATATAACGAATACCTTGTACCTAAAAATGAATTGGCCACATTCAAAAAAGAGCGTAATTCATGTATTATAGGAATTGATATTGCAAAAAAATATCATCTTAAAATCGGCGATGCTATGACTCTGGAAGGCGATATTTATCCAGGTGATTGGGAATTTATTGTTCGCGGAATTTATAAACCGAAATACAGCTATACCGATGCAACTCAAATGATTTTTCATTGGAGTTATATAGACGAAAGAATGAAACAGGAAATGCCTGGACGTGCCGGTGATGTCGGCTGGTATGTTGTATTGATAAAAAATTCTTCGCAAGCTGCTGCTATATCAAAACAAATTGATGACATTTTCAAGAACTCGCCGGCTGAAACTAAAACCGAAACGGAAAGCGCATTTCAGCAGGGTTTTATACAGGCATCCGGAGCAATTATAACATCAATGAATTATATGTCGTTTATAATTGTCGGAATAATAATGCTTGTACTTGCGAACACAATGATAATGGCAGCAAGGGAAAGAACGCGGGAATATGCAGTATTTAAGACACTTGGATTTTCCGGTAAACATATTGCGGGAATAATAATAGGAGAATCGCTTCTTATTTCTCTAATAGGAGGGCTTTTGGGATTATTGTTAACCTACCCGTTAGTAGCCGGATTCGCTCAGGTAATACCTAAAGGAATGTTCCCGATTTTCCAAGTTGAGACTATAACAGTTATCCTTGCCGCCGGTGCTGTGGTTATAATCGGAATTGCAGCTTCTATTTTCCCGGTATTTCGAGCGATGAAAACAAAAATTGTAGATGGATTTAGGTTCGTAGGATGATTTTTAAAAAATAAACAACGAGTAATTTGTCAGATATATAAATTGAATTATTATTGAAAATAACAAAAAATTTTTATCAAGGTTTTTAATATGAAGATCCCTTTAAAATATACAATCAGAAGTCTAAAAAACAGAAAGTTAACTTCTTTTATAACGCTTGCCGGCATTGCCCTGGTTGTATTTGTATTTGCTGCGGTATTAATGATGTCCTATGGAATTCAAAAAACCATGAAAGCAACCGGAAGCCGGGATAACGTAATGATATTTAGAAAATCTGCAACTGCAGAAATTTCAAGTATAATCGGACCTGATGTTCAAAATATAATATCGACACTTCCACATATTGCAAAAACCGCAAACGGAACGCCTATAATATCATATGAACCTGTTGTAGTAATTAATCTTCCGATAAAAAGCGGAGGATTAAGCAATATTACCGTAAGAGGAGTATCACAAACTATCAATGAACTAAGACCTGATGTAAAAATTATCAAAGGAAGAATGTTTAACTGGGGAATGCGCGAGTTAATAGTCGGCGAAGCAATAACTAAGAGATTTGAAGACGCACAGATTGGAAGCTATATTAAATTTGCCGGGGATAACTGGAAAATAGTCGGTGTTTTTTCAACCGACGGAAGCGGCTTTGATTCTGAAATATGGGGTGATGCTTTGCAATTATTAAATGCATTTAACCGCGGCAGCACGGTATCTACCGTTACTCTTAAGTTGGATAACCCGGATAATTTCAACAGCTTCAAGAGCGCCTTTGATTCCGATAAAAGACTAAAGGAATTCGAACCGAAAATTGAACAGCAGTATTTTGAAGATCAATCAAAAATTATGGAAATATTTATCAATGCACTCGGTTTATTCGTAACTATAATTTTTAGCATGGGTGCTGTAATCGGTGCGATGATAACCATGTATGCAGCTGTTGCAAATCGAACAGTTGAAATCGGCACATTGCGTTCTCTCGGATTTAGAAGAAGAAGCATTCTCGGTGCATTTCTAATTGAATCCTTATCAATAGCATTATTCGGCGGAGTATTAGGATTAATCCTTGCTTCATTTTTACAATTGTTTACTGTTTCAACATTGAACTTCGGATCATTTGCAGAATTAACTTTTTCATTTGCTCTTTCGCCCTGGACAATATCCTGGTCATTATTATTTGCTGCAATAATGGGTTTTGTCGGCGGATTTTTACCCTCTGTCAGAGCAGCTCGTTTAAATATTGTTAATGCTCTTAGAGCCGGGTAATCAATAAAAATTTATCTGCTCAATGATATTTTCAACGGATGAGCTTCCGTATTAAAAATTACTTTATAGAAATCGAGTGTATTTTCAGGAGCAAACAATAAATAAAGATACTTTAGAGTTTCTGCAAGAAAGAAACTTTCCATACCGTCATTTTTTTCTTTTGTAACAACACTTTTAAGCTCCGCAAAACCAGCATCGGTTCGACAGTATTTAATAATACTATTCAAAAATGTTTTTCCCATCTTTAAATATTTTTCATTATGTGTATAATGATATAGATAATAAGCGGATTCAATTATTTCCGGCCTAAGTACATAACCCGGATAAGTAATTTTCATAGTTTTAAAATTTATCTGCTCGGGCTCAATTCCTTCGAGGTTCCACATCTTGT
>JBJKQE010000271.1:0-3163 GCA_046705645.1 Ignavibacteriaceae bacterium
ATTAATAGAATTTGCACTTTCCAAGCTATCCACAATTACAAACTTTGCGTTTGGAATTTTGTGATAAGATAAAATTTCTTTTGCACGGGCTTTATCAAGACAAGTTGCCAGCGTTAGCGGATCCGAACCGGTATAAGGTATCTGAAGCATATCCAGTATTGAAGGGACTTGAGCTTCACGGCTGATTCCGTTAATGCCTTCGGCAATATTAAAACCTATATCAGGTTTATTTTCTTTTAACTTTATAAAGGCAGAGTCATCTGCTTCTATCAAATTACAATTATGAAAACATTCTATCGCACCTTTAACTGCATTAATAGTATCCCACGTATCCCATTCGGCATATGTATCGACAGACTTTTCCGGCTGTGTATTGCCTAAGTTCGGAATTGGGGGTACGCTTTGGAGGAAAGATTGACTTTCTGGTTTGACATTAAAAGTTAATGCAACGTTCAATCTAACATTGAACAAAGAGGATAAAATATTTTCTCCTATAATTTTTTTAGCAAATATAATTAATTATAAATTTAAGTCAAGATTTATTTATCACGAAGAAAAATATTTTTCCAAACCTTTTCTCTGAAAAAATATTTATCGACTTAAAAATTTCTTTAAAAAATATTTAAAGACAAACAAAATTTTTTTTACACGTCAAATTTATAACAAAAAAAAATTAGAAAACAAATTTTCTTTGGCTGTGGAGAAAAAAATTTTTAAAAGTATTTTAAAATATTTTTGAAGTCAAAGGAGTGTTAAGCGATTTTTGCATAGCGGAGATTATCTGAAAAGTGGTCAATAAGATTTTTTTTGATAAGCTGATTTGCGGTTTTTGTTAAGTGCGGATCATCTTCAATCAGCTTGAAGGCCGCTTCTTTAGCTTTGATAATGACATTACCGTCTTCAATAAGGTTCGCATGTTTTAACTCCGGGAAGCCGCTCTGCTCTGTTCCGAAAATATTTCCGGGACCTCTCAGCTTCAAATCCATCTCTGCAATTTTAAAACCATCTGAGTAACTTACCATCGCCTGCAGTCTCACCCTTGATTTATATTTTTCCAGAAGTGACGGGGAAAGATAATCAAGCTCCAGCTGGTTTTTATTATTTGAAGCTGCAAACTCATCTTTTGTGATTAAAACGCAATACGCCTGCTTATCACTCCTGCCGACTCTTCCCCTAAGCTGATGAAGCTGTGACAGGCCGAACCTGTGCGCATCATTAATTAAAATGATATTTGCATCTGGAATATCTATCCCTACTTCAATTACTGTAGTGGCGATGAGGACGTCATATTTTTTTGCAAGGAAGAAGAGCATAATCTCTTCTTTCTCCCGCCAGGTCATCCTTCCATGTATCATACCGACATTAATGTCTTTAAAATAAGTTTCTTTTAATTCATGGTAATAAGTTTCCGCGGCTTTCAACTCCAGCTTTTCCGATTCCTCAACCAAAGGATAAACTATAAAAGTCTGGCAGCCGTCTTTTATTTTTTCAATTATAAACTTGTAAATATCGGGAAGCTTACTTTCACCCCTAAGCAAAGTTTTTATTTTCCGCCTGCCTTTCGGCATTTCATCAATGGTAGACACTTCCAAATCACCATAAACTGTCATAGATAGTGTCCGCGGAATCGGGGTTGCGCTCATGACAATTACATCCGGAGTAATTCCTTTGTTTTGCAGTTTTGCTCTTTGAGTAACACCAAAGCGGTGCTGTTCGTCAACTATAACCAGTCCAAGATTTTTAAATTCAACTCTTTCCTCAAACAAAGCGTGAGTACCGATTATTATATCCGCCTCTTTCATTTCAATTTCCTCAAGACGCTTAGACTTTGCCGATTTAGAGTGTCCGCCCAGCAGCAGGCTCAACTTAATTTCTTTATCTTTATGAACAGCGGAAAGCTTTTTCAGCAGTTTAGAAATATTTTTTGCATGCTGATCTGCTAAAATTTCAGTCGGTGCCATCATAACTGCCTGGTAACCGTTATCAACGGCAATAAGCATAGCAATTAATGCAACAATAGTTTTGCCGCTTCCAACATCACCTTGAAGCAGGCGGTTCATAGGAAACGGAGATTCCATATCTTTTCTTATTTCAGACAGAACCTTTAATTGTGATGTTGTTAATTCGAATGGCAGTATTTTCAGGAAATCGGAAACAAGATTGCTTTTTACCGTCATTGAAAGTCCGGTCAGTTTATTTTTATAGTTGTACTTTTTTAGTGCGACAAGCAATTCCAGGTAGAAAAGTTCTTCAAACTTGAATCTGGCAACAGATGAAGTTAATTTTTCTTTACTTTCAGGAAAATGAAAATTTTTTACTGCATCAACTAATCCTGCCAGTCCTTGTTCTTTAACTAAGTCTTCAGGAAGATTTTCTTTTAGATGATCGGCATAATTTTCCACGGCAAAGTTTATTATTCTTCTTAGACTGAGGTCGCCAAGATTTTTTGCTTTTAGTTCTTTTGGAATTCTGTAAAAAGGAATAATCTTGCCTGTGTTAAGAAAGCTGTTTGATTCTTCTTCCGTAATTCTATCAAAGTCGGGATGTGTAAATTGTAAATTCCCATATTTGGAAACAACGGGCTTACCGGAGACAGCAAAAATATCTTCATCGTTAAAAACCGAATAAAAATATTGTACCCCTTGAAACCAGACGCATTCAAAATAACCGGTTGCATCTCTCATCTGGACTTTCATTAATTCTTTTTTACCAAAACGTCTTTTTTCTTTATCGACGACTTTCCCAATAATTGTCAGCTCACCGGCATAACCGTTAACAAGGTAACCATAAGCTTTAGCGGCAGTAAGAGTAGTAGTTCTATCAAGGTGCTTTGTCGGAAAGTAAAATAATAGATCTTTAATTGTATTTATACCGATTTTCTTAAACGCTTCCGCACGCTTTGGTCCAACGGATTTTAAAAATTGAACGGACTGGCTTAATATTTCATCATTTCCGGATTTCATTAGTGTTAAATTAATTTAAGCTACAAGAAATAACAACATCGTGGCGGCTTAGGTATTTCTTTGCTAAGTTTGAATTCAGGTTTTTACAATTAGTGAAAAAAGTATTTATAAATTTCCATCGGATTATAAATGAACTGGAAGCAGCTCTTATCAAGAAAATTAATTTGCGATGATAAGCCGGCTTTAAATAAATCTAAAGA
>JBJKQE010000272.1:0-2585 GCA_046705645.1 Ignavibacteriaceae bacterium
TCTGATCTGATAAAGTTTTTGTTGCACGCTGAATCGTAACAATTGTTTTATTCGAATTAATAAAAATCATATCAAGAGGAATATACGTGTTGTGCATCCAGAAATTTTGAGTTGTATCCTGGGGAAATATAAAAAGCATTCCTTGGTTTTCGTCCATATGCTTTCTGAACATTAATCCCAGTTCTCTGTCAAAATCATTATCAGCAATCTGAATATCAATTTTAGCTTCTACATCATTATTGGAATTTAAGAAAGTCAGTGTCCCTTGTTTTTTAAACATATAATCTGTATTAACTTCTTTTTTCTTTATTAAATTAGAATAAATTAAAAACAAGACCAAAGCAATAAATATAATTGTCCCCGTAACTTTATAAATTGGCTTGAGTTTTTTCTCTTCTTTTTTAGGAGCGTCTATCTTTTTCTTAGATTTATTTTTAGCAGGCATAAATTATTCACCACAAATTCTATAAATGATTTTAAAAATAATAATTTTAATTTGTATTTTTTATTTCCAATTTAAGTAGATACTACACAGTTTGTCCCAGCGCATATTCTTATTAGAAAATTGCTGTTCATATTAAATTTCATTTTAATACTAATACTAAGTTATTAAAATATTTAGTATTAATTATATTATTAAGGAAAATTTTAAAAAAGTTTAAAGATGAATGATTTAATAATTGACAGGCAGATAATTGAATTACCGGATCATCAAAACAAAATGATAATCAGCGGCTGGGGAAAAGATGTATTCGATAATTCGATTGTAGAAAAAATTACTTATCTGTCCGATGGATTAAAAATAAAAGGCTACATTGCTTATCCTTTAGGAAATTCAAAAAAATATCCATGTATCATCTGGAACCGCGGAGGTTCGGGAGATAAGGGTGCAATTGATAAATTTACAGCAAGAGGAATTTTCGGTCAGATAGCAAGCTGGGGCTATGTTGTGTTTGCCTCTCAGTACCGCGGGAACGCCGGAAGTGAAGGAGAAGAACAATTAGGCGGAGATGATGTAAATGATATCGTAAATCTCATTCCACTTGCAGATGAAATTCCTGCAGCTGATAAAAGTATTTGGGGAATTGAAGGATGGAGCCGCGGCGGTATGATGACATATCTTACATTATTGAGAAATCCAAATTTTAAATGTGCGATTTTGAGCGGTGCAATTTCCAACCTAAAAAAATATGCTGACGATAATAATGAAAAAATTATCACATATAAAGATTTTTTTAAAGGCAAAGACTTTAATCTGGAATTGGGAAAAAGAACAGCAATTAATTTTGTCGGCAAACTTCCCAAGATCCCTTATTTATTGATGCACGGCAAAGATGATACAACTGTTTCGCCGGACCAGACAATCGATATGTCAAAGAAAATGGATAAGTTAAATATTCCTCACAAGCTTGTATTGTTTGAACACGGAGATCACTTCTTAAAAAATCATCGAAAAGAAGTTGACCGGCTGAGAAACGAATGGTTTGATAGGTATTTGAAATGATATTCCTTACTAATTTTAATTTATTACAGCACCAATCAAAGTAAAAAATATTTTCTAACAACAATTTACCTAACCAACTAATTTTGAAGAATGGTAATTATTAAGTTCATTTTGTTGTTCACAAGAAATATTGTAATTTAAATAACGACTCATCAGAATCTTCAAATTAAATTTGCTTTTTAAAGCCTTATAGTAAAGAGATTATATTTTAGATAATTTAAAGTAAAAGAAAATAAAAAAAGGAAATTTATGAAATCTGAAGAACTGCGATCTTTGCAAGCACCTTTAAAAGAACGATATAAAAAAGAACCCGAATCTGCAGTAATTACATTGAAAGCCAGCGGTAATTTGGGAGAAGGGGTAACTTGTAAGATTGATACCGGTAAAGCACTTATTGATGCCGGACTTCATCCGGCCACCGGCGGCGACGGGTTCCATATTTGTTCCGGTGACCTTTTGCTTGAAGCACTTGTTGCTTGCGCCGGAGTAACTTTAAACGCGGTAGCAACATCAATCGGAGTCAATATAAAGAGCGGTGTCGTATACGCAGAAGGAGATTTAGATTTTCGCGGTACACTTGCTGTTTCAAAAGAAGCACCTGTTGGTTTTAAAGATATCAGACTAAATTTCAAATTAGATACGGATGCTTCAGAACAAGCGCTTGCAGATCTTTTAAAACTAACCAAAAGATATTGTGTCGTTTATCAGACTCTACTTAATTCGCCGCAAATAGAGACAACAATTAATAACAAATAGGTTTATTCATAAGATTAAATTGTCTATTCATATATATTTATAACTATCAGAGTCAGGTAATATTTCATAATATTAAAATCGATTTCGTCTATTCATCAAAAAATTTTTTTTATATGCTTTGGGTTTGACAAATAATAATTTTTGGTTATATTCCAATTAATTAAAAAGGACCTTCCCCTTAAATCAGCTTTTTAATACATCTAACCCCATTTGCGGAAAATCTGAGTTTAAATTATAACGAACCAGATAAATGGGTTTTTAAAAATTTTTTATATGTATTCGGATATATAAATCTTATTCTAGTTGTACAAATGGTTGGGCAATC
>JBJKQE010000273.1:0-6739 GCA_046705645.1 Ignavibacteriaceae bacterium
CGGAGATTATACGTCTTGAAAGTGATGAAAAGGAATTTAAATTAAGATTAATGGAGTTGATTTATTTAGGTGATTGGATATCATATTATTTAGCAGTACTGAGGGGTTTTGATCCTACGGAAATTGAGAATATTAATACCTTGAAAAAAAGATTAAGCTGAAGAAATAAATTTTTACCAATTATTCTCTTTAATTTTTGTATCAAAAAATCTTTCTCTAAATTATTTATTGCTTTTAATCTTTTGCTTCATCTTTCAAATTAAGTACTGCGATTGATTTTAAATTAGAAAATTTGAAAGTCGCACGCTTGCTTAAATATTTAAAATATTTGATAATACTCATAGCTCTTTTAAGCACCGGTATTAATGCTCAGTATTATTCATTCGGCAGAAATAAAGTTCAATATGAAAAATTCAATTGGAAGGTTTTAAGAACAAAGCATTTCAACGTTTATTATTACGGCGAAATGAGCCAGGTTGCCAATATTGGAGCTGCAATTGCAGAGCAAACTTACAAAGAATATAAAGTCAGATTTAATTTAGTAATATCACATCGAATTCCCATAATTTTTTACAATACCTCAAATCAATTTGAACAAACAAATACAACACCCGGTCTCTTACCGGAAGGTGTAGGCGGATTTTTTGAGTATGTAAAAGGGAGAGTCGTAATTCCCAACACAGGCTCGCTTCATGATTTCAGGCATGTAATACGTCATGAACTTACACATGTATTTATGGCTGCAAAGCTTTATAGAATTTATAAGGACCACCGGCTTCCTAATGATTCTTACCCGCCTTTATGGTACACTGAAGGACTTGCGGAGTACATATCTACAACCGAAGATTCCCAGGCAAAAATGGTTTTGAGAGATGCGGTTATAAATAATTATTTTGTCAATCTTCAAGATATTTACCGGATAAGCGGAACATTCTTGATGTATAAGGAGGGGCAAAGCTTCCTGGAATTCGTTGCAAAAGAATACGGTAAAGATAAAGTTCTGCAGATACTTAGAAATATTTGGATGTATTCAAGTTTTAATAAAGTAATTGCATATACTTTAGGCCAATCAATTGAGGAAATAGATAATAACTGGACTTTTTATCTAAAAAGGAAATATTATCCATTAATTAAAAAAGATGTGCCTCCGGAATTTGCATCGAACAAATTAACAAATTTCGGTTTTAATTTTTCGCCTGTTAAATATACTGTTGAAGGTAAGGACTATTTATATTTTGTCGGGAACCGGGACGGCTATTCATCATTATACAGACTTGAATTGAATAAGGAAAATCGAATTAAAAAAAAGCCCGAATTAGTATTGCGCGGAGAAAAATCGGAAGAGCTCGAATCTTTTCACTTATTTCAATCTTCAATTGATATTTCAAAAAGCGGAATTATTGCATTTGTAACAAAAAGCGGCGGTACGGACGCAATCCATTTCTTTTCCATAAAAGAAAATAAAATTATCAGTAATTACCAGAATCCTTTTTTAATATCTATTTCTTCTCCCAAGTTTTCGCCGGATGGTAAAAAAATAATCTTTCAGGCTATCGACCAAAAAGGATTTAGCGATATATTTATTCTGAATTTGGCAAGTGATTATTTGACAAGAATAACAAACGATATTTATGATGACCGCGATCCGGCTTTCGGATTGGACAGCAACCAGGTTATTTTTTCATCCGACAGAACAGCAGGAAAATTTGAAAAAAATTATAATTTGTTTTCATATAATCTCATTACACATCAAATAAAATATATTACATATTTTAATTTCAATAATTATTCACCAATTATTTCTCCCGATAATAAAGTTTTGCTATTTACTTCGGATTATGACGGTGTTAGAAATATATGGGAAATGAAGATCGTAAATGGACAATTCTCTTACAAAGTTAAACGAATAACCAATTTTATTACAAGTGCTTTTAATCCGGTTTACATCGATTCAAATGAAATAGCATTTTCGGGCTTTGAGAATTTTGCTTTCAATTTGTATGATTTAAAATTGAACAAAGAAAAGATTGATACTGCATTTACTTTTGCAACCAATGCAGATTCGGTGTTTGGGAAATGGGAACCTCTATCTTTAAATAAAAGTTCTGAAAATGAAAATATTAAATATAAACGTGAATACAGCCTGGATTATGCTCAAAGTCAAATATCAACGGACCCAGTTTTCGGAACAATGGGCGGTGCCGTTTTATCTTTAAGCGATCTTTTAAGCAATGATAATTATTATTTCCTCATTTATAATACTGCTCAGGTTCAGAGTGATATTTTAAAAAGCTTTAATGTTATGATTGAAAGAGTAAATCTAGGGAAGAGAGCTAACTATGGCTACGGTGTATTTCACTTTAGCGGCAACAGGTATGATATTACAGAGTCGGATGAATATTATTATGAAAGAAGCTTTGGAGGATTTTTTACTTTGTATTTTCCTTTTTCTAAATTTTCCAGGCTTGAAACAGATGTTTCTTTAATCAATTCAGACAAACAGTTATACTCAAGTTTCCTTGAAAGGAAAGCATTACTGGTAAGTAATTCACTTTCATATGTTTTTGATAATTCTCTTTGGGGCCCCACCGGTCCGCTCGACGGAATTAGAGCCAGATTTTTACTTGGGTATACGGGAGACGTAAAGTATAGTAATGTAGATTATTTTTCCATTATTGCGGATTATAGGCAGTATTTTAGATTTAGTTACAGCTCGGCGCTTGCTGTTAGAGCGGCTTTTTTTTACAACCAGGGTAAAGAAGCACGACGCTACTTTATGGGTGGTAGCTGGGATTTAAGAGGATGGCCAAGGTGGTCGATTAGAGGTGAAAAAATGTGGCTGACATCGGTTGAGTTGAGATTTCCGTTAATCGATCAGTTAAATATAAAATTTCCGATTATGGATTTGGGATTTTGGGGACTTAGAGGTGCATTGTTTTTTGATTCCGGCAGTGCCTGGGATACAAATTATTTAAGTACACTTGGCGATATCGGAGGAGGCATTCGAATAAATTTATTTGGTGCAATCGTTTTAAGATACGATATCGGGAAAAAAATTGAATATAACTTTACAAAACTTCAACCCGGTTTGTTTTATCAATTCTTTTTCGGATGGGACTTTTGAAAAAAATTATTATCATATTGCTGCCTTATATAATACTAAGCGGCTGCTTGCCTTCGGTAATAAAAGTAGAAGTGAAAAACGATCCGCTGCCTTATGATATGTTCGGCAAGGTTCCGCAGAGAGATTTTTATGACCCGGTAACAATAGGCGACTCATTAATCAAAAAATGGGAAACAGATGTACACGGAGGTTTGACAAATTCAAGTTTTACTAATTACGATTCTTGTGTTTTTATCAATGATCTTTCCGGCTGGGTGACATGTTTAGATTTAAACACCGGAGATCATCTTGGCAGAATAAAAAATAAAGGATCTGTTTTTTCATCGCCGGTGATAGATTATCCGTTAATAATTTTCCCTCTGGTGGTAATAAACGATAATTATACGGAACTTTATTTTTATAATTATGTCTTAGGCAAAACGGAAAGAAAAATTAAGATTGAAGGAAAGGTTTCTTCTCAATTAATCAAAATAAATGACGGTGTTATTTTTGTAACCGAAGACGGAAAAGTTTTTAGATATGATAACAGGGGCAAAAAAATATGGGAAACAAATACAAAGTCGAAGTGTTATAGTTCACCGTCCATGTTTAATAAAATAATTTTTTTCGGGAATGATAATGGTGAAATAATTTCAATTAATTCGGATAACGGAAAAATAATTTATAATAAAAAAATCGGCGGTCCGTTTTACGGAAGTTCATCAATTTCAGGTAATACTGCTTACATTGGAAATAATGAAGGAATTTTATTTGCTTTTAATTTAAATTCGGGCAATGTTGCCTGGAAATTCAGTACCGGTTCTGAGATAATAACTACACCGGTTATAGATAATAACAGCGTCTTTACGGCTAATATGAGCGGTGATTTATTTTCACTTAATAAAATCAATGGTAAGTTAAATTGGTCTACGGAAGCCGGAGGAGTGATTAATTCTACTCCTTTATTAACTAATAATTATTTAATTGTTCCTAACCTTGATAGCCGGCTGGATTTTGTAAGCGTTTCAAACGGGAAAATTATTAAGAGCTATATACTGGAAGGTCATGCAAGGCTATCGCCGGTAATAATTAAGAATAAATTGTTAATCGGCTATGATAACGGAATTGTTGGTGCATATGAAATTCAATAGTAAAATTATTTTATTTTTATCCATGATGATTCTTTTACCCGAATTTTCATTTTCGCAGGACTGCAAATCAAAAGTAACTATAAAAACAAATGAAAATAGTGCATTAATCTTCATAAATAATAATTTTGCCGGTAGAGGAAATGTTGTAACTGCACTTGGTAAAGGTGATTATTTAATTTCTGCTAAGGAACCTTCTTCGTTGTGGGATGCAAAGGAAATTACAGATTCCCTAAAGATTATTGACTGCGGTGAAACTAAGATTGTTACACTAAATTTTAATAAAGGATTATTTCTTCAGACTGATCCCCAGGACGCATCCGTTTATTCCAAAGATTCACTTGTCGGATTTACTCCATTATTTGTTCCTACATATTCTGCCGGACTTGAGTTGAAAAAACCCGGTTATGAAAATGAAACTTTGAACTCAAATAATCTTTCCTCCGGTAAAATTATAAAATTGAATTATATCGGTTTACCGAACAGTAAAAGTTTCTTTAAAAGTGATTTATTTAAAATTCTGCTTGGGGGAATTATTACACTCGGAAGCGCAACTGCGTACTTTAAATTAAAAGCAGATGATAAATTTAGCCTGTATCAGGATACGGGGAACGGGGATTATCTTACGCAGACAAGAAAATATGATGTGATAAGCGGGATTACCATGGGAGCGTTGGAAATAAACTTCGGGGTTTTATTATACTATTTCCTAAATGATTAATCCCTTGCTTTCCCATATTTCAAAATATTCTTCTTATTTCATAAATTTAAAATCATAATTAATTTATTGAATTTAACAGATGCTTACTGTATTAGAATCGATTAAACTATCTACGGAATTTTTAACAAATAAGGGTATTGAATCTCCTAGAATTAATGCCGAACTAATGCTTGCAAAAATTTTAAATTGTAAAAGATTGGATCTTTATCTTTCATTTGACCGGCCTTTAGATGAACAGGAAACCGGTTTATACCGTGAGTTTATAAGAAGGCGAAGTAAGTTTGAGCCTTTACAGTATATTTTGGGATCGGTTGAATTTTACGGACTGGAATTTAAAGTGGATAAATCGGTATTAATACCGAGACCGGAAACTGAAATACTTGTTGAAACAGTTTTAAATTCGGTGGAAAAAGATAAAGCATTAAATATATTGGATATCGGAACCGGCAGCGGAATTATTGCAGTTTGCCTCGCAAAGTATTTGCCGAATTCATCAATTACCGCAATTGATTCAAGTGAGAGTGCGATTATCGTTGCAAAAGCAAATGCAGAGTTGAATGATGTAGAAAAGCATATTAAGTTCTATATTTTTGATATTTTAACCGGCGAAGATTATCACGATAAACCATTTGATATTGTTGTATCAAATCCTCCTTATATTTCTTTAGAGGACTATCAAAACTTAGCGCCTGAGTTAAAATTGTATGAACCGCAAAACTCATTGACGGATAATTTAGACGGATTTAGCTTTTATAAAATAATTGCGGGGAAATCAAAACACTTATTAAAGAAAAGGGGTAATTTATATTTTGAATTAGGATTTAGTCAGTCTAAAAAGGTATTTGAAATTTTGCAAGCAGAAAGTTTTAATAATATAAAAATTGAAAAAGATTATCAAAATATTGAAAGAGTAATTTCGGGAGAATTAAGTTGAGAGCAGTTGTACAAAGAGTTTCGGAAGGCGGTGTTGAAATATCATCTAAAAATTATTCCGAACGAATAAGAAAGGGCTTAGTAATTTTACTCGGAATAAAAATTGGCGATTGTGAAGAAGATGCTGATTTTGTAGCGGATAAATGCTGTAATCTTAGGATATTTGAAGACGATAATGAAAAGATGAATCTTTCTATAAAAGATATAAATGGGGAAATTTTAATAATATCTCAATTTACACTTTACGGTGAAACAAGGAAAGGTAACCGGCTGAGTTTTATTGAAGCAGCCAAACCGGAAGAAGCAATTCCGCTTTATGAAAAGTTTATAAAAAGGGTAAAACAAAATATAGGGGAGTCAAAAGTTAAAACGGGAATTTTCGGTGAAATGATGTCCGTAAAAATAATAAATAACGGCCCGGTAACATTAATAGTAGAATCAAAATAATATTATAACTATTTTGCAAACAACTCCTTTTAAAATTTAAATATTAAGAAATTTTGAATTCGGTATTAATGATATTTTTAGATGGTGTCGGAATCGGCAAAGTCGATTATCAATTTAATCCGTTTTTCAAATTTGGTTTTAATACATTTATAAAAATTTTCGGCCGGATTCCATCACTGCAAAACCAGGTTTTAAAAAACGGCGATACATTTTTATTCCCTGCAGATGCAAGGCTTGGCATAGAAGGATTCCCTCAAAGTGGGACCGGTCAAACCTCAATTTATTGCGGCATAAATGCTCCTAAATTTGTAGGCAAACATTTCGGACCTTACCCATATTCCACTTTAATCCCGGTATTAAAAGAAAAGAGCATTTTAAGATATTTTA
>JBJKQE010000274.1:0-3906 GCA_046705645.1 Ignavibacteriaceae bacterium
AAAAGATGGATTTGTAACTTTGAAAGTATATGATGTACTTGGGAATACCGTAAAAACCCTAGTCAATCAATACCAAACTAAAGGAAGGTATGATATAAATTTCAATGCAGACAATCTTGCAAGCGGAATATATTTTTATCGTCTACAGTCAGGCAGTTTCATTTCAACAAAGAAGATGCTGCTGCTGAAATAAGGGCACACCTTTGCCCCTTCCCACATAGTGGCAGGCCAAAGGGAAGGGGAACACAAGACACCCAATGTTTTTAATTTGCCTGGCAGAAACATTGGGTGTCTTTAACTAATTTTTTCTTTCAGCCTGTAATTCTTACATGTAAAACTTTTACATTTGATTTTTAAAACAATTAAAATAAAAATTTTTTTTACTTAGCATAATTTTTGTACAATTAAATTATAACGGGAGCCTATCGACTGCCCTTTTGCTCTTAATAATTTTTTATAACCAAAATATTTTGGATAAATTTTTATCCAAAGGTATACAAATGATATTGGCAATTACTAATTAAATAATTAACTTTACATTAACAATTACATAAACGGGGCTTTAATGAAACATATTTATTGTACTTCCGGTTTCCTTTCTTTTATAATATTCAATTTAAGCATTATTTACAGACCTTATTAAGCAATTTGAAATTGCCGTTTAAGAATATGTCTTAATAATTTATTTTAATAATTAAGACATATTTGGAGAAGGTGTATTAAGTGTTAAATAGGAAAACATTAAATTATGAGGTAAAGAATGTTCTATAAAATAAAATACTTTTACACGAAAAAAGCAACCATTAAAAATATATTTTTAGTAGTAATTATTTTTCTGTTTTTTAATTCTACCGTTAATGGACAATTTAAGCTTGTAAATGGAAACACAGGATTGAACGTATCAAAACTAAATTATAAAAAAGAAGAATCCTCTAAGAATTTTTTTGCATATTTTACTATCGGGCTATTTGAAATAACAAGTATTGGTGTCGGCTATAACATTTCACCAGATTGGGGTATTGCTATTAAATCTAATATTTTCCTATTAAGAAGCAGATTTTTTATTAATGGCGCAGAAGGTTTAGGAATAAAAATTCATAAAAGAATTTTTAAAAACAAGAAATTTCGTTTGTTTGATACAATAAATTTAGAAGCTAGTATAGGTTCAAATAATTTTAATAAGGATATAACTAGATGTAAAGAAATTGAGTTAGATTTAGCTTCCGAGAGTGACGGGGATTCCGGATTAAATTTTTATTATAGTTTTGGAATGGGTTATTCCTATGAAAATAGGAGCGGTGATTTATTATTGCCGTCAATAAAATTTGGCATGATTTATATTTTTTAAAGGAGGGAAAAAATGAAAAAAGCATTTTTATTAATTCTAATTTCGATAACCAGTATTTTTCCGCATAAACAACATGTTCATCGTTATTTAACTATAGAAGCATATAATTTATTGAAAAACCATTATGGATGTGACATACCAATAATGAGTCAACATGTGGATATTCAGGGAAGCATTCCTCCGCCATGGACAAGTGGGATGATAGCAACTGGTGCCTATCGAGAAGATGAAGAAGATGTTATATTTCACTTTAGTGAACCGGGTAAAACAAGAATCAGTGTCACACATTTTTGGAATGCTGATGGTGGGCCTGATGCGCCAAGCTATATGGATTTAGGTTTGTGGGTTGAGGGTCCGTATCCAAATGCATGGCAGAAAATTACTAAATATAGAAATGGATTCTGGGATCTTGACCCTCAAACAGATTATATTTTCAAAGCTCCTGACGGACATAAAGCAAGATTATATGATGCTGTCCCAAATAACATCAGAATTTTTCAATATCACGATCTTATTAATTTATATAAAACTGGATATGTTTATTTAAATGTTGCAGCAGGTCATTATTACTTACAAACGGACCAAGGGAATGTAACGCAGTATATTCGTCCTTCTGGTTGGTGGTGCCTTCAGTTGACTGATGAAATGAAAAATATAATAGTTTGGGAAATTTTGGGTAGAATGTGCCATCTATTACAGGATATGTCTGTTCCCGCTCATGCTCATGTTGACCCACATGGAGATGATTGGGAATTTGGCATTCATATTGGTGATGATGATTATGAAAAATGGATATCAGAAGAGAATAGATATGCTGTTTACAATGCAAATAATGTAGGTGACTTTTTAAATCCATATTGGTACTATAATCCGAATATCGATGATCCGATTTTTTTCTTGATGTATACAACAAATCAAATTGCTGATCATTTTTGGTCCTCCGGCCCT
This sequence comes from Ignavibacteriaceae bacterium, assembly GCA_046705645.1. Taxonomy (GTDB): domain Bacteria; phylum Bacteroidota; class Ignavibacteria; order Ignavibacteriales; family Ignavibacteriaceae; genus FEN-1297. The sequence goes on from JBJKQE010000274.1 coordinate 2,297, forward strand.
ATCAATGCTTCTGGTGATGATAATTATGGGCAATATCTACCCCCGTATGAATGTAAATGCTTACCTTAGTCAAGTTGGTTTGTCTTCTCTGGGACAACCAGTAGGGATTTCAAATTTTACTTATGAAACTTGTTCAAATATTGCTTTAAAAACACTTCCTCAGGCAATTCGTGCAACTGCTGGTCTCTTGTACTGGTTTGCAAAAGAAGCAGAGATACTTCCTTCTCCTTCATTAACCGTTTCACCAACAACATATAATGTAGGATCGGGAAGGTCCGGAACCTATTTCGACGGATCATTTAAAATTACTAATACCGGTAATGTTAATCTTAACCTTACAATTCAATCGCCTATTTGGGGTGTTAATTTAGAAGGACAAGATCCAAATCACATAGTCTCTAAATTTCTTATGCCTGGTTGGATGGTTACTATTTTTTATACCGGCTCATTCGGAGCGCATAATTACGGCCCTTTTACTGAAACTGTTACCATAGATGATAATGATAATAATATTCATAAAACTCATTCAATAACCGGCACACTGCTTTTGCCGGATTTCTGCTTCGGTGAAACTCATTCCATGTCTTTGTCGCCGGAAGAACAAGTATTTGATAAAGAATTCATTGGTTATTTTCCTATCAGTAACGATTCATTAGACATATTTAAAAATAAAAGCATCAAGGAAAGACTTAATTTTGCTTATAAGTTATTAAAGAAAGATAAAAACGAAAAAGTTGAAGACATTTGTAAAACGATAATTAATACATACCCGGAAAGTGAAATGGGGCTGTCTTTCTATGCTATGGGATTATTATGGGAGGCGGCATATTCGGATGAAGCACCGGATTTTAAAGAAACAGACTTCAAGAAATATTTAACTGAACTGACCTTTAGGAAAGAGAAATATAAAATCTACGGCTACGCCCAATTAATCTTATCATTATTAGATGTTGGTAATGATATCGAAGGATTTGAGAAATTATTCTCGGATTATAAATATGGCAGATTAAAAGAGCTGGCATTATTTCACCAGTTCATTCATTATTACAAGTATGAGCAGAATAAGGATAAAGCAAAACAAATATCCGATAAATTAGATGCACTGTTTATTAGTTCAAGATACGGATACCAGGCCCATTTAATAATGGGCGATGAAGGTTATACGCTTAAAGGATTAATGAAACTTGTTGAAAAAGAGCAAACTAGTTTTGTAGCAAAAAGCGCCGCAGTTAATTCTACTTTATTAGTTGAAATGCCGAGTGAATATAAGTTGTATAATAATTATCCAAATCCGTTTAATCCAAATACGACAATAAAATTTTCTATTCCCAAAATCAGCAATGTGAAAATAATTATATACAATATACTGGGGCAGTCAATAAAAACACTAGTAAATGAAGTAAAAGCTCCGGGAGTTTATAGCGTAGAATGGAACGGTACAAATGAGAATAGTATAAACGTAACAAGCGGAATTTATTTTTACAGATTGGAAAGTAATGAATTTGCTGCAATCAATAAGATGATTTTACTTAGATAGTATGTTTAATTTTAAAAATATTATAAAGGGGTATTTATTTACCCCTTTCCTCTTATTGGTTTTTTTACCGATC
>JBJKQE010000275.1:0-9469 GCA_046705645.1 Ignavibacteriaceae bacterium
CAATGATAACCAAATTCTTTATGGGGTTTGCATGGGATGTCGCCTTTGAAAAAAAGACAATCCGATTTAATATACATAATAGTCTTAATTGTAAATTTAAAATTTATATTTAATTATAATATACACATTAAAAATATATAAATATTTTTTTATTATTTACTGAAGTTACGCAAAAGGTAAAATAGTTAATTTCCAATTAAGATTTTTAGGTACAACACAATCAAATAATACAGCCCGAACTTTGTAGATTGTGTCAATGTTTTTCATAATTCTAAATAGCTCTAATTGACAAAAAGCAATTAAAACGAAATAAATATGATTTATCTGTGCAATCGATTCTCTGGAGGAACAGCCTTCTATTCTTAATTCTGATTTTAAGATCTTGTGGAATTCTTCTATAGTTTGACGATTTCTATAATTGCGCTTAACCTCAGAAGATTGTAAAGATAAATCACTTGTAGCCCAGTAGTTATCATTGTCTTTAACAACAAGGGCTCTAATGTTCTCTGATAATTTGCCAATATGATTTCCAAAACGATAGTTAAAAAATTCTTGAATCTGAGTGTTATCAACTAGGCGATTGGATTTTATTTTAGCGATCCATTGCCAGTGAAATTTACGAATCATCTTCAAGAGTTTTGCTGCCGGATAAAAAGAATCCATAAGTACATAACTTGGTCTCACATTGTAGATTTTCTTAGCATCATTCAATAACTCCATTGCTAAATCAATCTTTGTTTTTTTGTCATTTTTGTTCCATATGCGAAAGCCTATGGGGAAACGGGTCTGACCGTCAGTCCAGATGACAAATACAATGTTTATTCCATAGAGATATTGTCTGTCGCTTGGTGAAAATATCCACGACAATAAATCAAGTTCTTTGCTATATGGTTTTGCGATAACTGTATCATCTATTATCAGATACATTTTCCTTTTAGATGAAGATTTCCTAAGTTTTATCAAGCAACTATAATGCTTTTGTATATACTTGTTCCATTTACCTTCGAAGACTAATAGTCTCTGAAGTCTGTCGTGTGAGACATATGGTTTCTCGGAATCATAAATTATGTTCCTGTTAAATTGTTCGGAAATCTTAGTGCAAGTTGGTCTAAAATTTCTAAAACATATCGCATTTACATAAGCGATTAAGGCTGTTTGATAAATTAGTTTTTTCATCACTACTAATTTAACACCTTATTTCGCTTATGTTTATATCTTTTGCGTAACTTCAGTTATTTAAATATTTTGTCTTAATGTTTTGGACTCAAATATATTTCATAATTATAGATATTTGTTTACTTTTGGATTAGTTATTACATTCTTTTAATTACACGAGAGTATATAATGGGAAATGATCATAGTCTAGAATTTCTGGATTATTTGGTTTTAATTGTTAAATGGAAAAAACTTCTAATAATATTATTTTTGCTAAGTATTCTGATCTCATATTTTACTATATATTTATTTGTAAGAGTTGAATACGAAGGAAATGCCACTATTATTCCAATCGAGGAGAACCAACTAAGTAGTCTGACTGGATTAGTGAAAGAATTTTCAAGTTTGCCTTTTAATATAAGCGGGATCGAAAAAACATCACAGATGGATTTGTATAATACAATCATTTATAGCAGGACAAATATTGACAGCGTAATTAATAGATTTGGATTAATGAAGATTTACAAATTCCCAAATAGAGAAGAAGCTGAAAAAGCAACTCGAAAATTAATAAAGACTGATATTACCGTACAAAATTCATTTGTTGTCAAAGTTCTAGCATATACACCCCAAATGGCAGCTGATATGACAAATTATGTAGTCAAATTATTAAATAATAGTGTAATAAATTTAAATATAAGTAAAGCTAGAGACAATAAACAATTCTTGGAAAAAAGATATTTAGAAATTAAAAATAGTTTAAGGGATGCAGAAGATTCATTAAAAATTTTTCAAGATAAGACAAGTGTATTTGATGCTGAAGAACAAATAAAACAAACAATAGATGCTTTTGGTAAACTTGAAGGTGAGTTAGCATCTAAACAAATCGAATATGAGGTATTAAACCATATCTATGGTAAAAACTCAATTCAAGCTAAAAATTCAGAAATTACCAACCAGATTTTTAAAAATAAAATAAATGAGTTAGAAACTACTGGGGATAAAAGTGGTTTGCTTATCTCTTTAAATACACTACCAAAGAAAGCTCTAAATTATTTCAGATATTATAGAAATGTAGAAATTTATACTAAAATGTTGGAATTTATATTACCTATGTACGAGCAATCCAAATTTGAAGAACAAAAAGAAACACCAATTCTTCAAGTTATTGATTATGCCGTTCCACCAATAAAAAAAGCTTTCCCACCCCGAGGGTTAATGTCTGTCATTATAACTTTAATAATTTTAATCTTTGCAGTTGCTATAATTTTAATTATTGAATTACTAAAAAATTCAGCCAATCCTAAAGTTCAATTTATAAAACACGAAATTTTTAATTTCAGAAAAACTAAATAATTAATACGGAATAATATTGGAAATTTCTTTAGAAAAATATAAAGGAGCATTATTTCAAAAAAAACAATACTCTATTCTATTACTTACTTTGTTAATTGTGCCTTTGTTGTTGGTGGTTCAAAATTATTGGTTTGATATCAAAGTGTTTGGCTTAATATTTGGAATTCCAATCGTTTTAATTTTTTTATTTAGTTATGAAATAACTTGGTGGCTTTTTTTAATAATCCTTTTTGTGAATTTTAATGTATTAGATTTCCAATTAGTGGTTTTATTCACCATTCCCTTAGCATTAACTTTTTTTATAACGCACAGGCATAAAGAAGTAATCCCATTTCATAACCCAGTCACCTTACCACTTATAATTTATTTTTGCGCAATTATACCATCATTGATTAACTCAATAAATATTTTTTTAAGTATTTATTTTATGTACAATATCGTTGGTTTTGCATTACTTTTTTATATAATAAAGGAGCATATTAATAATTATAAAGAAATTAAAAATGCATTGAAAATATTTTTGTCTCTTTCTTTAATAAATGGAATTATTGTAATAATAACCTCATTTTTACTTCATAATAGAGTATTCGGATTTACGGGGATTGTGTACGTAGATTATGTTTGTATAGCCATTTTAATCTCGTTATTTTTTGCCATTTACAATAAGAATACCCTGAGGATTATTTATTTCTTATTGAGTATTATACTCCTAGTATCTCTAATTGTGACTCAAACAAGGAATACATTAATTTCTCTAAGTGCAACTTTTATATTTTTATTCTTTTTTATTTATAAAAATAGTACAGCACTCGAGATTAAAAAAAAATACTTTCTTATAAGTACTCTAATAAGCATTTTAACATTTGCAATTATTGTTTATTTAACTTTTACTATTTTCCCATTGGCTTCTGCAAGATTCGATCAATTATTAGGCGGAGAGCACTTACAAATTGGTAGTATTAATGATTTTGGGGCTAGTTCATTAGTAACGAGATTATTAATTTGGCATACCGCAGTTAATGCTTTCTTACAACATCCAATAATTGGTATCGGAGTTTTTTCTTTTCCTTATTCATCATTTCTTTATTTTAAAATTCCGCCAATATTATTCAAGAGTTTTGTATCAGGTTTAAGCCCCCACATAACATTCTTAGCCTCGTTAACTGAAACAGGTTTAATTGGCTTTCTGGGGCTTGTAGTTTTTATTATCTCAAATCTAAAGTTAGGTTTTAAAGCGTTTCATATTGCAAACGACAAAGAAGCTAGGATAATTTCACTAATCCTTTTATCAATACAAATATATATAGTTTTCTCAATGTTCTTAACGGATGCGTGGTTGTGGGGGCAATGCAGGATGCTTTGGGGAGTTTCTCTTGGGTTATCTTTAGCTAATTATAAAATTAGTAAAAGAAGACAGATAGCAGAAATAAATGCATAGTGATAAAAAAAATTCTGCATGGCTTGCATTTCAATATATATCTGCATTAATATTCTCATTTATTACTTTAAAACTCAATTTAGTTAATTATGGTGAAAAACAATTTGGAATCTGGATTTTATTCACTGCTTTTTGGGGTGTCGGATCTGTATTAGATTTTGGCTTTGGTACTGCCATTGTTAAATATATAGCTGAAGCAAAATCAAGTAATAATAATCTACAAATAAATAAAATTGCCTCTACTGGTTTTTTTATTTTTGCAATAATAGGAAGCATTTTACTTTTTTCAGGTAATATAGCAGCAGAGTTCATCTATTATAATAATAAAAATTTAATTGCATCCACTGATATTATAAAATTCAGGACTGTTTTTGTGTTGTTAAGTTCATCATTTTATTTTCATTACGGCTCTTCCTTTTTTAGATCAATTTTTGAAGGACTTAGTAATTTTGTTTTTACTAGTAAATGCACTCTTTTTTATAATATACTGTTATTAATATCTGTAATAATAGTTTTTTTCCTTAAAGCCTCTATAACATACCTTGCACTTGCATATTCAATTTCCGCACTAATTTTGTTGATTGTTTATATATTCTACATGAAAAAGAGAAATAAATCCTTGTTAATAAAATTTAGCTATATCGATTATAATCAAGCAAAAAAAATGTTCGGATATAGTATATCTGTCCAAATAGCAACAATATTTGGCGCTTTGATAGATCCTTCGGTAAAATACATCATTGGCAACTTTGGGTCCTTAAATATAGTCACTTTTTATGAAGTTGCAAGAAGATTCTCTTTAGCAGTTTCCGGTTTATTTGCAACTTCTTTTAGAACGTTTTTGCCGAAATCAAGTATTTTGAAGAACAGGCGCGAATATCAGGATTTCATTGTTCTCGAAGGAATTAAATTAACAAAGTTAAGTGTTGGCTATTCTGGGTTTGTTTTCGGATGTCTAAGTATTATTTTTGTTTTTATAATTAAAACCTGGTTTGGTTTTGATCAGAGCATCGTAATATTTTTGTTCTTAAGTCTTTCGGAGTCAGTTAATATTGCTGGATTTATGATTTATTCTTTTTTCTTAGGAATTGGCAAAGCAACGTATCTTGCAATAATTCAGGCTCTAAATATGTTCCTAGTTTCCTCAGCAATTCTTGGAGGTTTGGTTTATTTTAAAAATACATTAGGGTTTCTAGGCTTTTTTATTTCAGCTTTAGCAGTAAATATAATTCAAATTTATTATTTAAAGATTCAATCTGGCATATCAATTATTTTTTATATTAGGCAAAGTAATATAATTAAGCTGTTAATATTGCATATGCTTATACTAATAACGATTATTTTAATTTCCTATCAAGTTTGTAATGCTTACATGGTGCTTAGTTTACTTTCCTTAGTAAGTCTCATTATTTTCTCAAAAGAAATTATTGATTATAGTGGCCAGGTAATCAATTATATTATACTATACACTAAAAATGATTAATTCTGGATTAACGATTTATTGCAAATAAAAATAATGAACGATAATTTGAAAATATCAATTATTACACCAAGCCTTAACCAGGGTGATTATATTGAAGATAGTATTAAATCAGTTATTAATCAAAATTATAAAAATTTTGAACATATAATAATTGACGGGGGATCGACAGATCAAACACTGGAAATTATTAAAAAATATCCCCATATAATCTGGATATCAGAAAAAGATACTGGTCAAAGTAATGCAATAAATAAAGGTTTCAAATTAGCTAATGGAGATATAATATCTTGGCTTAATTCCGATGATTTTTATGACACTGATGTTTTTAAGGTTGTATCTGATTATTTTAATACAAATGGAGATTGTTATTTCATTTATGGGGATATTACATACGTTGATAAATTTAAAAATTATAAAAAAAAAATAATTGGGGGAACTATATCATTTAAAAATTTATTAAAAAACCCAGACCTAGTAAGACAACCTAGTAGTTTTTGGCGAAGATCCGTTCTGAACGAAGTCGGGTATCTTGAAGAAAGTTTACATGTTGTTATGGATTTAGATTTTTTCTTAAGATTAGGAAAGAAGTATGAATTTTATTATATAAATAAAAATTTTAGTTATTTCAGAACTTATAAAGAGAATAAAACTAGTTCTCAAGTTAGACAGCAAGCTCTGGAAATATTCAAAGTATTGAAGAAATATCCGAGATTTCTTGGCCTGAAATCTTACAAATTTATTTTCGGTAGATATTTGGATTCTTTAAATGACAAAAATTGGATTAAAAAGATTTTTTCAATTTTAAGAAAAAAAACCAAGTAGAATGTTAAAAAAAATTTTATTTATTGATCACGATAAAGGGCAAAGCGGTTCAACGGTGAGTTTAGGATACTTAGTTGGAATATTTAAAAATAGTGGCTATGACATTTATATTTTAACTCCCAAGTCTAAAGAAAAATCAGATTATTTAGTGCAAAAAGGAGCAAAAATTATTAAATACGGAAATAGATTTATCCATACAATGTTTCTGGATTTACATTTCTATAATGAAGAGTCTATCTTTAATATTAATGGAGCTAAAATTTTAATAATCGACTTAATAAAGGTCTTTTATGGAATGATAATATCTTATAAAACATTTTCGAAGTTAAATCCTGATTTAGTTTATATTAATGAATATGTATGTGTTCAAGCCGCCTTTGTAGCTAAGCTAATGAAAATCCCCTCAGTTATTCATATTAGAAGTTTATTTATTACTGGAAGTTTTGGATTACGCAATTATCTTCTTTCAAAGGCGATTGTTAAATTTAACAGTATGGTAATTTGTATTACCGAAGTTGAAGCGACTCAAATTAAAGGAGTTTCTGAAAAAGATCGTTCTAAAATAAAAATTGTTGGAGAATTCATCGATGATAATAATTTCGGCGGAAATGAAAATATAGAAATCCTAAGGACTTCTTTAGGTATCCCAATTAGTAGACCAATTGTTATTATGGTTGGGGGTATCCAACAAATTAAAGGTACATTCTATTTCTTAGCCGCCGCAGAAAAATTAATTAAAGAAAATTTTGATTCATTTTTCATATTATTAGGTAGAGCAGAAAAAACAGGAGACAAAGTCTATAGGGAATATTATAATAAATGTTTGACAATAATAAATTTTTTGAAAGATAAAAATTCAATACTAGTTACTAACGAAATAAATAATCCAATTGATTACATTAAATGTTCTGATGTTTTGATCTCTTATATAACAAAAACCCATTTTTCCAGACCAATAATCGAGGCATGGGCTTGTAAAAAACCCGTTATTACTACAGACAACATGCATGCTTTGAATATGGTAAAAAACAAATTTAACGGGGTAATAGTAAAAACATATATAATTGATGAACTTGTTGAAGCAATCAAAGGAATTTTACAAAATTCAGAGCAAAGAGTTCAGTTAGGGCAAAATGGTTATAATACTGTGCATGAAGATTTTAACTTCCAAATAAATTCAAGAAAAATAGGAGATTTATGTACTTTATTATTGGGAAATTCAAAATTTATATAAATATATTTCTATTTTCTTAAAACTTTTTAAGATCATTAATTAAAAATATTATTATTTCTGTCAAAAAGATAAATTGTAGAGTCAGCACATAATAATCATGGATATATCGATAATTATTGTAAACTATAACTTAAGTAAAGAAGTAGATCAATGTTTACAAAGTATTATACATAATGTTCATGATGTTAATTATGAAGTTATTATAGTAGATAATTTCTCCCCAGATAAAAATCAATTGAAATTGGAATTGAAATACAGCGATAAGGATAACTTTCATTTCTTTTATCTTAATGAGAATGTTGGTTTTGGTTCGGCAAATAATTATGGATTCACTCATTCTAAAGGGGAAATTATTTGCTTTCTTAATCCCGACACAATTTTAATTGAAAATTTTTTTAACTCATTTATGAAATTATTTAAAGAAAACCCATCTATTGGAATTTTAGGTCCAGGAATAATTAATAATAATAGGAAACTAGAAAAATCATTTGGGTATTATCCAAATATTCTCAGTGAGCTGTTAAATCTGTTTTTTTTACAGAACTTTCTTGAAATGTTTTGGATGAAAAAAAAGCTAAAAAATGGAAATAATTGTTTAATTGATGTTGATTGGGTTACCGGCGCAGCTTTAATAATTAGGAGGGAATTGTTTAGTACTATAAAGGGCTTTGATCCCAAATTTTTTATGTATAATGAAGAAATAGATTTATGCAAACGTGCCAACGAAAATGGTAGTTTGATAAAGTATTTCTCCCAAAATAAATTAATACATCTAGGTGGTGCTAGTTCAAAGAAAAATTATTTTCTTTTTACAATGACGAGCTATGAAAGTAAGCTATATTATATTAATAAACACTTTAATAAGCCTAAGAAATTATTTTTAAGGGTTATTGTGTTATGTCAAATTATCCTCCAAAGTATTATTTGGTTATTTTTATTCCCGTTATTCAGGCAGAAGGCTAGTGAGAAGTTGAGAGCATTTCCTAAATTAATATTTCAATATCTATCCAAATAGATTACTTTAAATGAAAAATATCTGCATAGATGGACGATATATATATCCTCATATGGATGGCATAGGACGTTATTTATATAACTTAATTGATCATATTTCAACTCTTACTTTAGATGATAAAGAAATTAAGTTTACTATACTTGAAATAGAAGAGTTTTCGAATAATTCTATTTTACGAAACTTGGATGATCGCCAAAACCTTAATTTTATAAGAATTCCTATTAAACCTCAATCAATTCAAAATCATTTTATAGGAAAGTATCTTAAAAAACTTAAGATTGACCTTTATCACTATGGTCAATTCGATTTACCATGGTTTATAAAAACACCTAGTATTACAACTATTCATGATATGAATCCACAATTGTTCCCTGGCTTTTTCAATTCAATTGGTGGAAAATTTAAAAAATGGTACTCTATAATAACAAATTTAATTGCAATTAATAAATCCATTTATACAATTGCAGTTTCTCATTCAACTAGAAATGAAATTTTGAATTTTTATGGTTCAAAATATGAGCCTAAAATAAGAGTTATTTATGAAGGAGTAGATGAAAAATTATTTTCAATTAAAGATAAGATGGGATACAATCTAAGACTTGCTGAATTAAAGAGATTGCACGGACTTAATGATTATTTAATATACGTAGGAAATAATCGACCACATAAGAATTTAGAGAATGTATTATTGGCTTTTAAAAACCTAAAAGATAAATTCGGTATTAAACAAAAGTTTTTATTAATTGGGAAGCATTATATTAGTAAGTATACAAACATTAAAAATATTATTAAAAAATTAGATATTGAAAATGATGTCATAATTATTAGTTGTAACGAATATGATTTATTATCTTTTTATTTAGGCGCTACGAGTCTAATTTTTTGTTCATTGTCTGAAGGTTTTGGTTTGCCGGTTTTAGAAGCTATGGCGCTCGGAATCCCAGTAGTAACTTCCAGCCTCAGTTC
>JBJKQE010000276.1:0-4919 GCA_046705645.1 Ignavibacteriaceae bacterium
TACGAGCACATGGGGAATATTATTCCGGCATTGGAACTGCTCAAATCTTATCTTGAGGATAATCCGGATAATAAAGAAATAAGACTTTTTTTAGGACAATACCTGCTTAGAAATTCCAAATGGGAAGAAGCTATAGACACTTTCAGTTTCATTTTACCGGAAGAGGAACCTATAGTTGCTTTCTTTGCCGGTTATGCTCATTTTATGCTGGGTGAATATGAACTGGCTAAAATTAGTTTAATTAACTTTTTATCGGTTGAGCATAAATCCGAACTGGTTCAAGAGGCAAATATTTATCTGGCAAAAATATGTTTAAAAATGAATGATTATGAAAATGCTTTGTTGTACGCTAAGAAAGCTGATGTACTTTATTCGAATTTTTGGGAATTAAATCAAATTTATGCCGAAACTTATTACAGCCTTGGAATGTACGCACATGCAGTTACTCCTGCAGAAAAAGCAATTATGCTTAACCCTGCCGAACCTTCTCCGTATGAAACAGCAGGGAAAATTTATTTAAAATTGGGGGACTATTTAAAGGCGGAAAAATATTTTCTCAAGTATATAGAGACTATTGAAGATGCTTCATCGGATATTTATACTAAATTAGCAGAAGCATGTTTAAAAGGCGAAAAACCTAAAGAGGCACTGGCATATTTTGATATTGCAATTAAACTTGATCCTGAAAATAAAACAGCATTAGCTGGAAAAAATAAAGCTGTTTATATTCTTAATAATAATATGGTATCAGATGGTTAAATATTTTTTATTCATCCTTATTTTCATGGTTATATCTCATCCGGTTGTAAGTGCGCAGACCGAAATTGACAGCGGAAAAGTAAATGCCGAATTTCGTCTTGCTTTGGATTTATATAAATCAAATGAATTTAATGAAGCTTGGAAGATTTTTAATAAAATAAGTTATAATTATCAATTTAATCCTAAGACAACAATATCCTATATCTTTAATGCTAAATGCTTAATTAGATTAGATAAATATGATAGTGCGGCAACTGTTCTTAATGATTTTATTGTTCAATATAATGATAGTAAATATATTGACGAAGCAGAATTAATGTCTGCGGAAATAAATGTAAATCTTAATAATTATTTTGCTGCATTTAAAATCCTTTCACATATTATTGAATCATCCGAATCACCATATTATTACAGTTATGCTCAATCTACAGGAGAAAAAATTGCATTATATTATTTAAATCCTGTTCTTATAAAAAATTTTTCTGATAGTACGAAAAATATTAAGTTAAAGCCGTTTCTTCTTCTTACACTGGGGAAAATGTATTTACAGAACCGGGATTATAAAGATGCGGAAGCCTCACTTTCGGATTTAATCCATCTTTTCCCGGCATCTGAAGAAAAAGGAGAGGCGGTAACAATATATCAGCATATTTTAACGGAAAAAGAAACCACTCCTACTACGCCTCTTATCGGAGTAATGCTTCCTTTTAATTATCAGTCTAACGATACTATATCTAATGCAGGATCGGAAATATTGGAAGGAATTAAATTTGCCGTTGCGCAGTATAATAAAAACCACGACCAAAAGGTTGGTTTGATTATAAGAAATACCGAGAGAAATAAAGTTAAAATCGAAAGCATTGAACATGAGTTTGCTGCAATCTCTTCTATTAAAGTTATTATTGGTCCTGTTTATAGTGATGAGGTAAAAGAAACACTGGACGCATTTAAGGATACGGATATTCCTATAATTTCACCTACGGCTACTGAAAATAATTTAACGGAATTATATCCGAATTTTTTTCAGGCCAATCCTTCCTTTACCGTAAGAGGCCAGGTTATGGCGGAATATATTTATTACGTTGAAAATAAAAAGCTTTTATCTGTACTTAATGCAGATGAAGGATATTCGCCGATATTAGCCGCGGGTTTTATAAATGAATTTAATAATATAGGCGGACAAATATTAGAGCAGCAGACTTACCATAGTAATAATATTTCTTATAGTGAGCAGGTGTCCCAGATTGCAAAAGATTCTTTACAACTGCAGGGAGTATATCTGCCTCTAGCCGATAACAGAGATGTTCCTGCATTACTTTCTCAATTTGTTGCTAATAATTTAAATGTACCTATATATGGCAACCAGGATTGGTTCCTTGCCAAAGGTTATGAAACTAATCCTACTTTAAGTAATATGATAACTTTCACTTCAGATTATTATATCGATTACACAGATTCATTATTCCATAACTTTAGTAAACACTTCTTAGCCCAAACAAATATTGATGTTGACCGAAATGTTTTATACGGATATGATACTGCCGACTATTTATTGAATGTGGTTAGAGATTTTGACAGCAGCAGACAAAGCATTATGAGAAGTATGGAATCGGGAGTTATATTTAAAGGCTTTCATAACAATTATTGTTTTAATCAGACAAGAATAAACAGCTTTCTTAATATCGTTCGTTACCGTGACGGAAAATTTGAGCTTGTTGATAAATTTAAATTAACTAACTAAAAAATATAAAGGGGGAAGTATTTTAACTGTAAAAGATCTTCCGCTGGATGATAGGCCCCGGGAGAAGCTTATGCTAAGAGGGGTTCAGAATTTAACCGATGCCGAATTAATTGCTATTCTTTTGCGAACAGGTACAAAGGGTAAATCTGTAATTGCCTTGGCACAGGAATTAATTAAACAGCATGGCAACCTGGCTGTGCTTGCTTCAAAGTCATTAAATACTTTAACAAAAAGTCTGGGTATAGGCAAGGATAAGGCTGCTGCTTTAATTGCAGCATTCGAATTAAGCAGAAGGATACAGTCTCAAGCGAAGTGGTTTTCTGAAAGCAAAATAACTTCTCCAAAAGAAATAGCAGAAATATTTATTCCTTTGTTAAAGGATGAATTAAAGGAAAAATTTATATTAATATGTTTGAATTCGGCAAATAAAATAATTAAATTTGAAACAATATCAATAGGGAGTTTAAATTCTAGCGTGGTTCATCCTCGTGAGATATTTAAGGCAGCAATTGAAAATAGTTCTGCCAGTATAATTTTGCTACATAATCATCCTAGCGGTAATCCTGAGCCGAGTAACGAAGATATTGGAATAACCAGAAAATTAGTTGAAGCCGGTAAAATGCTGGATATTCCGGTATTTGATCACATAATAATAGCAGGGCTTACTTATACAAGTTTTGTTGAAAGAAAAATAATTTAATTGTTATCTATAGCATAACTCATTATACTATTGATTACTTTGCTTGAATTTAGATGGTCATTTTATTATATAGTATAGGTTTATAAAAACTTAATCTGTAATAAGTTATAAATAAATTGCAGGTTAACTTAGTAAATTATCTTTGAGTTCGATTTATCTATTAACTTAAACAACTTACTAAAATAATTAATAATTGGAGGTTTCAATATGAAAATAGTGAAAGTTGTAAGAAATACCGCTATAATAGCTGCTTTTGCTGTTACTACGGCATTCTTAAGCGGTTGCGGAGGTGTTAGTGAAGCTGAGATGGCACAATTGAATAACCTGAAAAGCGAGGTTAGTTCATTACAATCTCAGGCTAATTCGTTGAAGGACGAGAGAGCAAGCCTTGAAAAAGAGATAGCTGCAAAAACAGAAAAACTTGCACAATGCAATAAAGAAAAAGAAGAAACCAAAGCTAATTTGGAAAAAATGTCTTCTAAATAAGCTTAATGAAGAAATTTAATTTTAACTTGGAGGAAACTTTATGAAATTAAGTAAGTATTTAATTGGTGTTTTTTCTCTTTTGCTTTTCTTTTCGATAGCTGTTTTTGCACAGGAAAAAGAAATGACAAAAGACGAATGGCAGGCTGACACTGCTCGTTTAAATGCACAGAAAGCCAGCTTAACTAAAGAAATCAGCTCTTTACAAACAGATGTTAATAATTTAAAATCAAAAAATATTGAAAGCTACGACGATTGCATGAAAGAACTTTATGCGTCAGTCGGTGCAACACAGCAGGATGTTGATAATTTTAGTAATGCTGTTAACGAACTTGACGGTAAGATTAGTAGAAAAGAAGGACCAAAGGCCGACAGACAAAAAGATCTGGATGCTTTGAAACAAAAT
The DNA here is from genome assembly GCA_046705645.1 of Ignavibacteriaceae bacterium. Lineage (GTDB taxonomy): Bacteria > Bacteroidota > Ignavibacteria > Ignavibacteriales > Ignavibacteriaceae > FEN-1297. Next base: position 4,090 of record JBJKQE010000276.1, read on the forward strand.
AAGATTAGTGCTCTGCCTGAATTTTATGATAAAGTGCATAATCAAATGCAGGCTGCTTTAGATGCTTGGGTTGAAGCACCAAAAGAAATCAATTATACTGTCGTCAGAGGCGATTGCTTATGGAATATTGCTAAGAAAGCGGATATTTATTCCAATCCGTTTGCATGGCCTAATATTTACAAAGCTAATCGTGATCAAATTAAAAATCCTAATTTGATTTATCCTAAGCAAATTTTCAAAATTCCTCATTTAACAGAAGAAGAAAAAGCTAAATACGATAAGATTAGAACAAATTATAAACCAGCTCCGGTTAAATAATTATTTAGCTGAATGTTAGTTCATAATAAAACTATCAAAAAGCCCTTGTCATAACTGATAAGGGCTTTTTATATTTATAAAAGGAGTATAATGACTGCTTTAGAAAAACGGATGGTTCTAGAAAATGTTGACTTATTATCTTTACTGGGTACTAACGATAGCAACATAAAATTAGTTGAAGAAAAATTTAATGCAGCTATAACAGTAAGGGGCGAAAATGTTACAATTAAAGGTGTAGCTGAAGAAGTAGAAGTTATTGAGAAAATCATTAAGGAAATGATATATGTTTTAAATACCAAGGGTAGACTAAAAACTTCCGACATCGAAACAATTCTGGAATTATCCGGACAGGGGAAGGATATTATTACAGATAATGAGTATGATTCAATTGTGCTTTATACTAAAAGTGATGTAATAAAAGTCAGAACCCCAGGACAAGTAAATTATCTTCAGAATGCGTTGAAAAATGATATTTGCTTTGCCATTGGACCAGCCGGTACGGGCAAAACTTA
>JBJKQE010000277.1:0-6539 GCA_046705645.1 Ignavibacteriaceae bacterium
GACAAACCTTTTGTAGCAGTGAAAACTCCTCCTTTTTTATCAGCAACATCTTCTCCGAAAACATAAATCTTTTTATCTCTTTCCATTTCTTCATGAAGAGCATGATTTATAGCATCGACCATTACTATCGGTTTGCCTGATGGAATTGTTTTTTCATATTCAAAACTTTCTTTCAGTCCGCTCTCATCAAAAACATTTTTATCGGCTTCCTCCGGTTTCGGATCATTAGATTGAGCAGCTTCATCAACTGCGTTATTAATTTCATCAATTACATTCTGCTTTAATTTATTATAATCTTCTTTTACTATAATTCCTTCGGCAATTAATTTTTTACTTAATTTTTCAATGGGACAGTTTCTTAAATCTTCTTCTAATTCCTTTGAATCTCTATACTTTTTTTGATCATCCGAAGATGAATGAGATAAAAGTCTTACAACTTCAGCTTCAATTAACGCTGGGCCTTTTCCGCTTTTTATATAATTGATCGCTTCTTGAACTGTATTGTAAGATTCGTAATAATCAGTGCCGTCAATTTTAGCTCGATAAAGGTTATGATATCCGGCCATCATTTCAGAGATAGAATTATCCTTGCCTCCGCTCTGGTTTTCTACATGGACAGAGATTGCATATTTATTATTCTCAATTACAAAAAGTACCGGAAGCTTTTCCCTGCTTGCCCAATTTACCGCTTCATGAAATTCACCTTGACTCGTAGTTCCTTCACCGCTGCTTACGTAAGCAATATTATTTTCACCTTTTCGAACCAAAGCCAAAGCTGAACCGACAGCATTTAAAAATTGTGTACCGGTTGGGCTTGATTGCGTAGGAAGATTTATTGATTTTAATCCCCAATGACAAGGAAGTTGTTTACCGCCGGATGCGGGATCATCTACTTTAGCAAATGATTGAAGGAAGAAATTTTTTGGAGTTATTCCAAGTGATAATACAACTGCCAAGTCCCGGTAATACGGATAAAGCCAATCTTTTTTTCCATCTAATGATAATCCAACTGCAACTTGTATAGCTTCATGTCCGGCACCGGCAATGTGAAAGAAAGTTCTGCCTTGACGAAGAAGATTCATAGCCTTGTTATCAATATTCCTCGCAAGAAGCATAATCCTTAGAGCTTTTAATAAATCATCCTTACTTAAAGATTTAGGTTTTGCAGATAAGGACTGTGTCTGCCCGTTTGATTTACCATTATTTTTATTTTCATTTTCAGGATTTTTTTCTTTTGAATTTTTAACTAAAGTATCATTTTTTGATGAATTCTTTTTTGCCATTATAAGCCTTTCATGATTAACTGTTAGTTAAATTAAATGATAATAATTCTTCTTTTGAAAGAGATTTTACTTCGTCGTAATTAAATATCTCTTTGAAGTTTTTGACTAAAAGAGTTTTAACCTCATCAATTTCAATTTCTCTATTTAATTCCTTTTGTAAAGAAGTAACTTCTTTATCACTAATACCGCATGGTATAATACCGGAAAATAAAGACAGATCAGTATTTACATTGAAAGCAAATCCGTGCATTGTAATCCATCTGCTGACTTTAATACCTATAGCTGCAATTTTTCTTTCATCAAGCCAGACACCGGTATATTTTGGAACTCTTGCAGACTTTAATCCATAATAAGAACAAGTCTGAATTATTAATTCTTCTAATGCTCTTAAATATTTATGTGTATCATTCTGCCATTGATTCAAATTGATAATAGGATATCCGACTATTTGTCCGGGACCATGATAGGTTATATCACCGCCTCTATCAATTTCGTAAACAGAAACATTATTTTTATTCAAATATTCTTGAGAAGCAACAAGATTTTTTTTATCTGCAATTTTACCCAGAGTATAAGTATGCGGATGCTCGAGTAAGAACAATACATCGGAGACTTTGGAATTTAATCTTAATTCCAAAACTTCCTTTTGTAATTCCCAGGCTTCTTTATAATCAATAAATCCCAGATCGCAATAGTTCAGACTTCTCATTGTCTATTAAAATGTAATTTATAATGTTTATTTAATGTGTCTAAGATATATCCGCATTCTTAAATATGTATCGCTTCACCATAAGCCTGAGCAGCCGATTCCATTATTGATTCCGCAAGTGTAGGATGCGCATGTACTGTTTTTATTATAGTTTCACCAGTTGCTTCAATAGATTTAGCAAGAGTAGCTTCAGCAATTAATTCAGTTGCTTCGGAACCAATAATATGAACTCCTAAAATCTCTCCGTACTTAGTATCAAAAATAAATTTTACAAATCCTTCACGTTCACCGGTCGCAAACGCTTTACCGCTTGCCATAAAGGGAAATTTACCTACTTTAATTTCGTAGCCTGATTCTTTTGCTTTTGCTTCTGTCAATCCAACGCTTGCTACTTGCGGCTGGCAATAAGTACAGCCAGGAATATTATCATAATTTATGTCCGGAGTCTCTAATCCTTTTATTTTTTCAACACAATGTATACCTTCATGAGAAGCGACATGCGCAAGCCACGGCGGGCCGATTACATCGCCTATAGCATAAATTCCTTTAACATTAGTTTCATAAGTTGATTTATTAACTTTGATATGATTCTTAAATAACTCAACTCCTAATTCTTCCAGACCAAATCCTTCAATATTTCCAGTTACACCAATTGCATTTAGAACTTTATCTGCTGTTAATTCTTTTTTCTCGCCATTTGTATTTATCGTTACATGAACTTTTTTACCTTTGACTTCAGCTTTTTCAACAACAGTCTTTGTATAAATTTCAATTCCTCTTTTTCTAAAATTCTTAGCCAAAGTATCCGATACTTCTTTATCTTCAATTGGTAAAATTGAATCCAGCATTTCAATAATTGTAACTTTCGTTCCCAAAACTGAATAAAAATATGCAAACTCAATACCGATTGCACCAGCTCCTATAATAATAAACTCTTTTGGCTGTTCAGAAAGAATCATCGCTTCAGTACTTGTGATTATCATTTTTTTATCGACAGGAATTGATGGTAAGATTTTTGGTCGTGCACCTGTTGCAATAATTATTTTATCGGCAGTTAATGAGTCAATTTTCTTTCCATCATTTTCAAATACATCAATCTGGTTTTTAGATATTAATTTTCCGTAACCTCTTAATCGGTCAATCTTATTTTTTTTAATCAGCATTTCAACATTTTTTGTTATCCGGTCCGAAATCTCACGGCTTCTTTTTATAATCCTGGTAAAATCAAAACTAAGCCCTTGAACCTTAATTCCGAAATCATCCGCATGATTTTTCAAATTATCATAAATTTCTGCATTTTTTAGAAGAGATTTTGTAGGAATACAGCCCCAGTTCAGACAAATACCTCCAAGGTTTTCTTTATCGATAACCACAATCTTAAAACCTAACTGAGCAGCTCTAATTGCAGCAACATAACCTCCGGGTCCACCGCCAAGCACAGCAATATCATATTTATTGGCCATTTATAAAGAAATCCTCTATTAATTTTTTAATTTGGTCAAATATAGCTAACTGCTTAGTAAAATGAAAATAGAAGTGGTTATAAACAACGTAAAAATGACCGGTAAGTCATATTTATGAAATTTATAAAAATAACGGTTCTAAGAAGGTAAAATTAAGGACGAAATCTTGTGAATGGTTTTATAGAATGTGAATTATAATTATTAAAATAACTGGTAACTCATCTTTATAAAAAATTGAATTGCTACTAATTCAAATATGAAAATCTTTTTTTATTTGAGAAGTATAAGCTTCTTCGTGTCAGTAAAATTCCCTGCTTTAAGCTGATAGAGGTAAACACCATTTGGTTGATTAACCGCATTCCAGATAACTTCATAAATTCCGGCTGGTTTTTCTTCATTAACGAGAGTAGCAATTTTATTCCCAAGAATATCATATATCTTTAAAGTAACATGATTAAGTTTTGCAATCTCATAGCTGATTGTAGTTGTCGGATTAAACGGATTAGGATAATTCTGATTTAATTTAAATGATAACGGATTTTTTATTTTTAATTGAATAGTATTTGAATAACTAATTCTTCCGTCATTATCTATTTGTTTTAATTTGTAGTCAACATTACCATTCCCTGGTTTATAATCTATAAAAGAATATTGTTTCGGTGAATTACTGTTACCGCTGCCTTTTACAAATCCAATGGCACTCCATTCCGCCCACATAAGGTTTCTTGAAGCCCCTTCCCTTTGGGAAAGGGTTGGGGATGGGCTCCTTTCTATTTCAAATCCATAATTATTAATTTCTGTTGATGTTGCCCACTTTAACAAAACATATTCATTCGAAAAAGCACCCGTAAAAGAAGTAAGTTCTATTGGAAGAGATGAATTTGAATCACTGTTTTGTACTGCCTTGCCTAAATCAATTTTCCCATATTGAACATAAGTAATTGATTGATTTGATAAAGAATTATTTCTTGCAATTAATCTCGCTTGTTGGGGAGAAACATTTAAATAATTTGCTAAATATGAAATCTGCCCTGCAATATATCCGTTTGAGAAACTTGATTCATTATCATCTGTGATTGGATCTATTGAAAAAAATTCTACTTTATAAGCTGTAGCTAAAGTATCAATTCCGGCTCCGGTAGATACTACGGCTGCATTTGGTATATCAAAGCTACAATAATATGAGAAACTATTATTTCCGGCAGGCATAAACAATAAAACATCAGGATAATTTTTAGCTGAATCGTTAACTGAATTCGTCAGTCCATTATATGAACGGACGACAATCTGGTAGCCATTTTGATGTGCATAGACAATTGCTGAAAATGCATCATTATCTACATGAATATCAATTTGTCCCGTAAAATCAGTTCCGTTATAACTTTTATAGCCAATAAGAAATGCGTTTTCAACATCCGTCTCATGCGGTGTGAAACCTGATAGTCCGGAAATTAATACTTTTGAAACTTGCTGCGAATAAGCGGCAGTACTGCAAAATATTAATAATAAAAGTAATACTACTTTTCGTACTATCAAATTAATATTAAAATATGATGTCATTCTGTTCATATAAATAAATACTATTCTTACAGAGCTATAATCGAAAGTCCAATATTATTGTTTAATGTATTTGATATTAGGAAAGTTCATAATTTCAATTTTTATAATTATTTAACCATTGAACTTTTTATAGGTTCTATAAATAATTTTATTTTTTTTCGATAATAGAATGAACCGGGTTTATTTTATATTTTTGTAATTGGTGTTAATAGTTAATACTCAATTTCTCAAATATTGAATATTACGGAGGTATAATGTTGCTCAAGGATAGAATTGCTCTAATAACAGGAAGCAGCCGCGGGATAGGAGCGGCAACCGCAAGATTATTTGCAGAACAAGGTGCAAACGTAGCAGTGAATTATAACAACAGTAAAGAATCAGCTATTAAACTTATTGATGAAATTAAATCAAAAGGAGGAAATGCTATTGCTGTAAATGCAGATGTTACTGACTTCAATCAAGTTAAAAATATGGTTGAGATTGTTACCAAGACTTTTGGTGCAATTGATACACTTGTAATTAACGCCAGTATGAAATTTAAATATGCTCCTTTTATCGAACAGGAATGGGAAGACTTTGAAAGTAAAATTATGGGGGAAGTAAAATCATTCTTTAATCCTTGTAAAATAATAGTTCCTTCTATGATAGAAAAAAGGAGAGGATGTATTATAAGTATTTCCAGCGGTTTATCTAAAAGGCCGGGAAATGGTTTTATAGCACACAGTGCGGCAAAGGCAGCATTAAATATGCTAACAAATTCATTGGCAGGTGAACTTGCACAATATGGAATTCGAGTAAATACAGTTGCCCCAGGATTAACTTTAACCGATGCAACTGCTTTTCATCCGGAAGACAGGAAAAAGTTGATGGCCGCTGCAAATCCGATGAAAAGACTAGGTCAGCCGGAAGATCTTGCAGGTGCAATTTTGTTATTGGCTAGCGATTATGCCAAATATATAAACAGCGGTTATCTGCCGGTAGACGGCGGCGTTACAACGCTATAAAAATTATTTTTTAAGATAATGTTTCGGTTTATATCACCCCTCCGGGGTTAGTTATTTTATCTGTGAGTTTTTATAATAATTTCACACCTTCGGTGTTTATCTAACAAGTCCGAAGGACGGAAATTATTGTAAAAAAAGTAATCAAGAAAAATTCAAAACTCCGAAGGAGTGATATATAGTTCTATAAATCATTAAGAATTAATTTTTATTATTAAAGGATTAAAAGCTTTTGAGACAATCATTACTTTATCGCCTGGTGACAAATTTTTCATTTCATCTTCAGTTGCAATTACTTTAATAATATTATTTCCTACAAGCACGTTCACAATAAAAATTACTTCATCTTTTTCAATACTTAAAACATCCCCGGTAAATTTAAATTTCCCGCTTATGTAATTTTTATTAAACACATTTGTTGCTTTCCCCTCACTTACAATTTTCCCCTTTTTTAATCTTACTACACGGTCGGACATCTTAAATATTTCCGAAATATCATGACTGACCAAAATGGTAGTCAAAT
>JBJKQE010000278.1:0-33967 GCA_046705645.1 Ignavibacteriaceae bacterium
CCAAGAAAACCTGCACCGCCTGTAATGAGAACTTTCATTTAAAGTATAACTCCTAAAAAATTTAATAATTCCTTGCAAAATTAATACTTTTACCCAAGGTCTACAACTTTTGATGATAATAAAGGAATGGAAAAAGTAGTTTCAAATTGATTTCTCTATTTAAAGATGAAGATTACGATAAATCTTAAAAAAGGAAATTTCATAAATGATTTTAAGGAGTTTTTTCAATGCACCCGAAAAGAATTGATTAATATCAAGACTATTTTATTAATGAGTATGCGTCCACAAGAATTAAAAATATAATATATAATTTTTTGATATTTCCAATCTTCATTAATTAGTTGCTTGATTTAAATGAATTGCAGCTATATGATTATCTTGGTGCGATAAAATCTTTTGAAGCATATCCATTAAAATATCTTTTGTAAACGGCTTTGATATATAATGAGTTAAGCCTTGCGAAAGAAAAGTTTCTCTATCTCCTTTCATAGCGTAAGCTGTCATCGCAATAATCGGGGTGTTCTCATAGCCATTAATTTTTTTAATTTGTTTTGTGGCCTCAACGCCGTTCATACCATAACCTAAACCTATATCCATTAATATTGCGGAAAATTTATTTTGGGATGCTAATTTAATTGCGGTCGGGCCGTCTTCGGCGGTTTCTATCGTATAATATTTTTTTAAGATAAAGCAAGTAAAGTCTCTTGTCATTTTATCATTATCGACAATAAGTATTTTATCCATTTTTTCTCCATGGGATTTTATTTTTTCGTTATTGAAATAATTTTCTTCTTCTTGATAATTTATTTCTGTTATTTTTGTTGCAGGAAATTTTACTGTAAATGCCGATCCCTTACCAACTGTACTAATTACAGAAATTTTTCCGTGCATTATTTCTACAGATTTTTTAATTATGGTTAGTCCTAAACCGATACCTTCATAAGAGCGTCCGTAACCTTCGCTAACCTGTCGAAACTCTTCAAAAATTAAATTCAGACTGTTTTGCGGAATACCAATTCCCGTATCTATTACGCTTATTACTGCCCAAAGATCATTACCTTCTTTTTCAGAATTAACTTCAATTGTAATACCTCCCCTGTTAGTGAATTTGATGGAATTGCTTATTAAGTTATTTAAAATTTGGGACAATAATTTCTCATCTAAATAAGAAATTACTTCTGCATCTTTAATGTCGGATATAAGATAAAGATTTTTGCTCCTGGCTAAATTCTTAAAGTTTTCAGTTTCGATTTCAACAACCGATTTAATGTTTATGTTTTTATAAACAACATCCATATTATTGGATTCTATTTTTGATAAATCCAATATAAGGTTAAGCGTTTGCATTAATCTATTTGAGCTTGAATTGATAACGTTAGCCATTTCTAGCAGTTCGGAATCCTTTATTTCATTTACTAATATATCCGAGTATCCTAGTATGCCGATCATTGGTGTTCTCAGTTCATGACTCATGTTTGCCAGGAAGTTCGATTTTAATTTATTCATTTCCTCAGCTTTTTCTTTTGCCAAAATGAGCTCGTTTTCAAACCTCTTCCTTTCGGTTATATCTTCAATAATACCAAGGAAATGGGTAATGATCCCATCTGTATTTTTGACTGCAGAAATAGTTGTAACTTGCCAGAAGAATTCGCCATTCTTCTTTTTACTTTGAAATTCACCGCGCCAATCCTTTCCGTTCTTTATTGTTTGCCATAATTTTCGATACACTTCTTTATTGACTGCTCCATACCTTAATATTCTTGGGTTTTTACCTATTACTTCGTTGAATGAAAATCCGGTTAATTTTGTAAATGCGGGATTTACATATTCAATTTTTCCCTCAATAGAAGAAATTATAATTGAAACAGGACTCTGCTCAACTGCGCGCGATAATTGTAATATCTTTTCTTCGGCAAAAATTTTATAGGTTACATCTTGAAAGACTGAAATTATAAGATTCTGATCGATTAAGGGAATTACCGAGAATGAAACATATTTTTCTTCCCTATTTTGTGAAATTACTTTAATATTCTCCCATTTCAGTTGGGAAAGATTGTTAGATGTAATATTGTCCCTTACCTTGGAAATCATATCTTTAATTATTTCCGGATGTGCTATATCGAATGAAAGTAAATCGTCCGGTGTTTTAAGATCATCCTTTGTATATCCGAAAATATCGAAAAACATTTTATTCGTATAAATGAATTCCTTCGTATCTATTGTATTTACGCATACTCCAATCTGAATATTTTCTAAAGTTGTTTCAATAAATTTATTCCTGGTCTTTAATTCCAATTCGGCAAGCTTTTTATCGGTTACATCGCGTGCAATAATATGGAACCCGGTAATACTTTCCCCTTCAAAAATAATTGTGCTGTTCTGTTCAAGCCATTTTATTTTACCGTATTTTGTCATGAATGGATATTCAATTATAACGGTTCTCTCTCTTTTTAAATACTGCCTTAAAATTTTATTTTTGGACCTTTTTTTATATTCCGGCAATATTAGGTTGTAGTAACCGATTTTTATTAATTCTGTTTCAGAATATCCGGATAATTTAGTTGCAGCATTATTAGCGTAAGTAAATTCTCCATTTATATTAATGATGAAAATTATCTCAGTTGCATTTTCTACAACTTCCCTATATTTCCTTTCTGATTCTATAAGATCAACTTCTGCTTTAAACTTTTCAGTAATATCATTGAAAGCTAAAACCATACCCATAACATTTTTGTTGTCGTCTTTAATTAAACTAAAATTAACTTCAACTATCTTTTTTAAACGATTATTACAATTAATAGTTACTTGAGAAGGGAAATTTAAGATAGATTCTTCTTTATTTTTGTCTTTGATTATTAGTTGCGCTTTTTCTCTTAATGATTGATCATCAATTCGGAAAATGTCTAATAAATTTTTCCCTGCGGCTTCCTCCTTTGAAAATAAGGTCAATTTTTCAGCAGCGCTGTTCATATAATTTAATACACCGTAATTATCAGCAGCAATTACGGCATCTCCGATGCTTTTTAATATTGTTGACATCTTCTTCTCGCTAGCTCTTAGCTTTTTTTCCATCTTATGTTTATAGAGACCAATTTCAATGGTTGTATGTAATTCTCTTTCTTCAAAAGGCTTTATAATATATCCGTAGGGTTCAATTAATTTTGCACGGTTAATGGTTTTTGAATCGTTAAATGCCGTTAAAAATATTATCGGGATATCAAAATGGTCCTTTAATTTCTCCGCTGTTTCTATACCGTCAATTTTTCCTCTGAGGCTGATGTCCATTAATATCAAATCCGGGATATGTTCGATGGTTAAATTTATAGCTTCTTCACCTGAGACGGCTTGTCCACAAACGGAATATCCTAAACTGATAAGCCTGCTTTCTAATTCCATTGAAACTATTCGTTCATCTTCTACTATCAAAATTTTAGTCATATAATTAACGATATATATTGTTAGTTAAAAATTATTTTTTAGGTAATGAAAAACTAAAATTCGAGCCTTCACCGACTTTCGAAATTACCTTCAGTTTTCCGCCGTTTAATTCTATAAATTCTTTGCAAAGGATTAGTCCTAAACCAGAACCCCGCTCATTTTGTGTACCTAAAGTGGAAATGTTTTCATCGATTTTAAATATTTTATCTAAAAGATCAGGCCTTATTCCAACTCCGTTATCAATAATATTAATCTCGATATATTTTTCCGTTTCCTTCGAATCAATTAATATTTTACCGGAAAGCCTTGTAAATTTTATAGCATTTGAAATTAAATTTCTGAGAATTATTTCAACCATATTCGAATCAGCAAAAACATTAAGACTCTCAGTTATGTTTAACAATAATGTTATATTCTTATTATCAATATTGCTGGTATAAATGGGTAATAGTTGCTTTATAATTTCATAAAGATCGATATTTTCTGGATTGAAATCGATTCTTCCTGTTTGTACTTTTGACCATTGTAAAAGATTTTCCAGCAAGTTGAATATAACTTTTGCCGAACTGGAAATAGACTTTGATGCCGACTTAATTTCTTCTGTCGTCAAATCATCATTTTCATTAGCTATAAAATCTGTTAAACTTAAAAGTGATGAAAAAGGGCTTCGTAAATCATGTGCAATAATTGAAAAAAATTTATCTTTGCTGTCGTTCAAAGCTTTTAATTCAACTTGGGCTCTTTTCAAATACGTAATGTCTTTTATTATTATAATATATTCGTCTTTAGAATTGTTGGTAATTCTAACATCATAGTAAAAAACATCATTTCTTGTTTCAAATTCGAAAGCTTGAATTTGATTTGTTGTAAAGGCTTCTTTTGAAAGTACCGTTATTTTCTCAGCAAGATTTTTTTCAAGAATTTCATAAATATTCTTTCCGATCATATCCCCTATATTTTTTAATAAAGAATTTTGCTTCTGAGCATGATAATCAAGCAAATTACCGTTATTATCGAACCTTAAAACTATATCGGGAATTACTTTTAATAAGGTTTTTATCCTCTTTTCGCTATCCCTTAGTGCCTTTTCAGTATTTTTTAAATCTGTTATATCTGTTCCTACGGATAAAACCAGTTTCGAATTTCCTTTTTGACTGTCGATTGCTCTCTTAAATGTCTGAAGAAGATGTATTTTACCTTTTGAGTCTATTAATTTTTCTTCAGGGATGTAAATTTCTTCAAGTACATCTAATGCTTGCTTGTCAGTCTTTCTTAGATTTTTTATTTCATCTTCTCTGAAATATTCTTCATCGTATCTGCCTAACATTTCGTCAGGCGTTGTTTCAAATGCTTTAGCAGTAGCTTTATTTGTTAATTCAAATTTTCCTTCGGCATTTTTAACCGTTATATAATTAGGATCCGTATCTATAATAGTTCTTAAAAATTTTTGCTGTTGTTCTATTATTTCATTCGCTTTAATTCTTTCGGTTATATTTCTAAACACTAAAACAGCACCGGCTGTACCATTGTTCCCAAAATTAATTGGAGCCGCACTAAAATCAATGGGTATTTCACTGCCGTTTTTTGAAATAATTATTTTATATGTTTCCCCGATAATTATACCTTCGTGTAAGGTTATATTAACCGGGTTCTTCAATAATTCCCCGTTGTCTTTATTTTTAACAATAAAAACTTCCTCTATATTTTTTCCCAAAGCGTCTTGATGCTGCCAGCCGGTAATTTCTTCCGCAACATGATTAAGCAATTTTACTGTTCCGTTAGAATCCGTAGCAATAAGTGCATCTCCGATACTTTTTAAAGTTGAAGAAAGCCAGTGTTCACTTTCTTTCAATTTCTTTTCCATTGAATATTTATATAAAGCCATTTCGATTGTTGTACTAATTTCTCTTTCTTCAAATGGCTTTATAATATATCCGTACGGTTCTGTAAGTTTAGCCCGTTCAATTGTGTTTTCATCTGTATGCGCGGTTAGATATATAATAGGAGTGCCTAATTCTTTTCGAATTATAGATGCTGCATCAATTCCATCCATTTCGCCTTTTATTCTAATATCCATCATTATTAAGTTAGGATGATACAAATTTGCTTTTTCAATTGCCTCGGATCCGGAGGATGCCGTAGAAACAACATTATAGCCCATCTCAATAAGCCTGTCCTTCAGTTCCAGCATAACAATATTGTTATCCTCAACTATAAGTATTGATGACTTTTCCATCGAAGTAATTCCCTTTATTTAATTAAATCTTTAAAAGTAAATTTGAAAGCAGTCCCGTTATTCTGATTTATTTCCATTTTACCTTCCAATTGAGCGATTAAAGTATCTACCAATTGTAGCCCGAGTGATTCCTTTTTCTTATCCTTAAATCCTTGGGGAAGCCCAATGCCATTATCCGATATTTCCAGAATTAATTCATTATTCCCATTTTTATTGAAGTCAATCTTTATCTCATCTTCTTTATCAGAGTTCCTTTCCAAAGGGAAAGCATATTTAAATGAATTGGAGACAACTTCATTTATTATTAATCCGCATGGTACGGCGGTATCAATGCTGATAAATATATTATTTATGTTAAGGGAAAGTTTAACCAGTGTTTGATTTACTGCGTAAGACCGGAATAAATCATTTGCTAATCTTGAAACGTATTCTTTAAAATCTATTTTACCTAAGTCTTTTGATTGATAAAGTCTTTCATGCACAAGAGCGATAGACTTAACTCTATGCTGACTGTCTTTAAATAATTCCCGGGTCTCTTTATCTTTTATTTTTTTTGAATTAAGGTAAAGAAGACTTGAAATAACCTGTAAATTATTTTTTACCCTATGATGAATTTCTTTAAGGAGCACTTCCTTTTCAGAAAGTGAATTCTGCAGATTTTTGGAATGTTCGGCTATTTTTTCTTGCAGTTGAGCCTGGTATACGGCAACTGCAAGCTGATTAGATACAACTTTTAGGACTTCTATATTTTCTATGTTAAATGAATTAGGCATGTCTGCCGAGAAATTCATAAAACCGATTACTTGCTCATCAATGACCAATAATATTGAAATAAATGATCTAATACCTATTTCGTATAATTTATTCTCAAAATTATTTCTCTCGGCTACGCTTGATAAATCAGCAATAGAGTAGAAAACTTTTGTAGCGCTGAGATTGAAAATTTCATGTTTTAAATCGTTGGTTATTTTTAATAGAGTTTCGTCTTTAGTTTTAAGATTATTGATATTTGAGCAAAATATTCTTGCGTTATCTATATTTTTATCAACAAGAGCAACTATCGATCTGCTTATAACGGGAAACAATTTGTGTAAATTCAAAATAGTTTCGTTTATTATTTCATCAACTGATTTTGCCGAAATTATTCCTTTATAAATTTTATCCAGTGCTTCCAGCCTTGAATTATATTGTTTTAACCTGTTTTCTGCTTGCAGTTTTTCATTTATTTCTACTTTCAACACTTCATTTATTTGTGCTAGCGCCGCTGTCCTTTCTTTAACTTTTTTCTCAAGTGTATCCTGTGAATTTTTCAGGGACTCTGTCATTTTATTAAATGAATTTGCCAGCCTGCCGAGTTCATTTTTGGATGATATAATAACTCTAGTATTTAAATTCCCCTGGGCAACCTTATTTGAAAAATTATCTAGCTGGCGAATCGGTTTTGTTAATCTGCCGGCAAAAAATATTGAAGCAAAAAGTCCGATAAGAATTGAAATTAATGCAAGTATAAGAGTTCGATAATTTAAATCATTCGCATTTTGATTAAACTTCTTTAAAGACATTCCGACATTTATTCTACCCCATTTTATTTGAGAATAACTAAAAGGATATGAATAATGAAACACCTCTTGATGTACAAGTTTGCTGTAAACAAATTGACTTACACCGGTCTTTGAATGAGGCAGGTCTAATTCATCCTTTAAGGTATCGATCTTCCAATTATCGGAATAAAAAACCAAAGAAAACCCGTCATTACGTACAATTTTTATATAGAGGATGGAATTACTTTGCTGAAGGATTTTTAAACAATGGTCAACAGTAAAACCATAATCGTTATTAATAATTGCTGTGGCCGTTACTTGACCGATTGACCCGGCTATATCATTTGCTTCAGATCTCATTCTTTCTTCAAGTACTTTCCGCTGATGGGGTAAAGTTCCAATTATAAAAATTAATAGTGTAAGTGTTACGAGACCCCAAGCCCAAATTGCTGTACTGAAGAAAATATTTCTATACCACCCGGTTTTTAATTTTTTATCAATGTTGATTGAATATTTGGAAAATATATTCATATTCTAGTTTTTATTTTTAATTTCTAAACTGTTAAAATTTTTTAATAAGGTCTTAAAACTATCAAGGAATCCTTGCTTGAATGGTATAAGCTCATCTATCCTTAACAAAGAGAATAATTGTCTGCCGGACGGCATGTGCTGAAACTTTAATGCACTCTCGTAAAAAAGGTTTTTCTCTTTTTTATCGAACAACGTTGTATAACAAACGACTCCCCATAAATATTTTGGTGAAATCAAAATTGTTTTTAATTGGCAGTCTATCTGCGGATTCAATTCTTTCATTAATTGAAAATCATGATTGGAAACAATGCAGGCCTCTGTTTGTCCGAAGAATAAATTTAATATCAGATCCCATTCTTTTTCCGAATAAATAATCTTCTTAAAATATTTTTCTTTTGGAGGCAGATGATTTTTAGCTAAAAGTACATCAAGCCATAAAACAGATGCTTGATGACTTCCTTGAAAAGTAAGTCCGATAATTATATTTTTTAAATCTTTTATACCATTATAATTTTTATCCTTTTTAACAAGCAAATAATAATAGGAACCTGCATCATTATTTATGGAAGGTACTAAAGCCGGTTCCAGCCCTATTTTTGAACCATAGTTAAGATAATCTTGCGTTGTTAAGGACAGCATAGATAGATTATCCTGATCCATTTGAGAAATAATCTGGTTTATACTGGAATAAATTTTAACCTTTACATTATACTTATTAAATAAATTATCGATTTGTACAATTTTTGAAACCCAAATTTTTACTCCAGCCTGTGCGTCGTTAATATTAACATCGCTAAAATGATCAACCATAAATCCTATTGTGCTGACTTTTTTGTTACTCGTAATATTCTGGGCAAATTCCTTCGAATTGAAAAAAGATGATAATAGAATAATTGTAACAAGAAAATATATTTTAGGATTTTTATTTTTCATCTGTATATAAATCCGGTTTAATTTTTCAGCTCGGAATAATCATGAATTAATTTCCTAATATTATCCATGTATTCTTGTTTATACGGAATTATTTTTGCGGTTTTTGATAATGCAAATAATTGTTTCCCGGCCGGATAATTATCTAATTTTAATAAAGTATTAAATAGATCCGTGCTGTATTTTGATTCTTTAAATTTTTTTGTAAAGCTGGAAATTGCTGTAAGATATCCAGGGGATTCTGATAAAATTTCTATCTGATTTTTTATTTGGAAATTCAAGTCAACCATAGTATCAAATGTTGACTTTGAGACTAGACATGCATCTATCTGGTTGAAAAATAGAGACAAGATTAATTTGGATTCAGACTTCCCTAAAATTATTTGTTTAAAGAAATTTTTCTTATTTGTAAAAGAAAGTTTCTTTTTAAGTTCAACTTCGAGCCACATTAAAGGTACAGAATTATCTTCTATTACTACTATTCCGAATTTTTTGTCGGCTAAGTCTTTAATATTTTTTATACGACTGTTTTTTCTAATAAGTATAAGGTAATTTTCAAAAAGGCTTTTGTATCCGGAGGATACAAGAACAGGATAAAGAGAAAGTCTTGATTTATATTTTAAGAAATCAATAGGTGCAAGAGTTATATCCGCTAAATTTTCCTTTGAATAATGCTTTAATAGATCTTCTACATTATCATACATTACAGGTTTCATTTTATAGCCGGTTAAAAGTTTTTTCTGAAGTTCATCTATGTAGACTTTTAATGCTGCTTTAGCATCATTATAATTAATATTACTATACATTGAGCGTAAAAAAGCTACTCCATAAACTTCTACTTCCTCCGGGGCTTTTTCATTTTGTGCAATTAATATGGTTGATATTGTTACCGTGAAAAGAATGAATTTAATAAATAAATTATTTTTTATAAACATTTTCATAATAATATTATTTCTCAATAGCTTTGAATTCATTGTAAAGTTTTTCGGTACTATTTAAGTACTCAGGTTTAAAAGGAACAACTTGAACGGTTTTCATTAAGGTTAATAATTCCTTACCGGCAGGATATTGACTAATATTACTAGCGTCTTCTATAATTTGATTACTGTATGAATAATTTCTGGAAGCTTGAGTCAAACTTGATATATCGAAAATAAAGCCCGGTGAAACTTTAATAATTTTTATCTTTTTATCGATTTGCGGGTTAAGTTCATTAATAGTTTTAAAAGCAGTTTCTGTTACAACACCCGCATCTGACTGTCCGAAGAAAACAGATAAAATTAATTGTGATTCAGTCTGAAATTCTTTTGTTTGAGAAAAGAATTTTTTTAATCGCGGAAGATTATTTTTTGCAAGCAGAACTTCTATCCAATATTCGGGTATTGGATTGTTTCTCTTTAAATAATAACCTAGCTTTTTCCCTTCTAGTTCTGAAATATCTTTAATGTTTGAGTTGTTAGTTATAATAATAAGCCTATTGTAAATATTTTTATTATCGGTGGAAGTTGTAATAGGATAGAGAGACATTTTAAAACGAAGCTTTAAAAAATCAATCGAGTTTAAAATGACCATCCCTAAATTCTTATTTTCGTTATATTTTACCATGTCCTCGGTGTTGTCGAAAAGGACCAGTTTGAATTTTGTATCAACATTAAGACTGTTGCGAAGTTCGTTTGCCCAAGTATTGATAGCTACAGTTGCATCATTAATGTCCACATTTATAAAAGAATCTTTTAATACACCAAGCTCGAAAACTTTTTCGTCTTCGGATAATTTCTTTACTTGTGCGTTTAGGTTACCAAGAAGAATTGAGGTTGTTAGGAAAGTAATTAATAATAATAAGCAGTTAACTTTTAAAATTTGTGTGCATTTATTAATGATTAAATATTTTAATTTATCTGTCATTATTATTTCTTAATCTTTATTCAATTTCGTACCGATTAATAATTCAAGGTTTGCTTCAGCCATAGCATGATCGTACAATGCTTTTTGATATTGAACATCCGTAAGTGATTCTAAAATTTGAGCTTGAATTAAATCCTTAGCATCTGCCATATCTTGCTGAAATGCTCTTTCAGTAAGTGAGCAGCTTTCAGCCGCGGATTGTTTTGCTTCGAATGTATCTTTTACATTTTTCACTGAGGATTCAATTTTATTAAGCGCTTCTTTAACTTGAAGTATTATTGCATCATGTAATAAATATTTTTGTTCTTCGATTTTTTTTAGTTGTGCATCTGCTTCAGCTGTTTCATTTTTTGTTCTGAATCCGTTAAAGATGGGAATTTGCGCTCCAAGTCCTATCATCCAAATTGAGCTGTTGATTTTATTTGTAATTCCATATTTATATGAATTAAAATTCTGATTAAAGCTTCCTATAATTGCTAGACTTGGTAAAAAGCCGCTTTTAACTTCATCTATTTTTGCTTTATAAACCGATACTGCAGCAATTAATTTGTTCCAATCAGGATTATTGTTGAAAGCTTGTATAAGCATATTGTCTTCGCCCCATTTTGAAGTATCAAAGGGGACTTCTTCTTCCGGGAGGTTAAGTTTTATATCTGTCCCCATGGAAAAATTAAGAGCCTGTTCAGCGGACTTTATATTATTTTTTAAACCGCTCACTAGTGTTTTAACCTCATCTACAAGAACTTTATTTTTAAGATAGTCAAGTTTTGTAGTTTTGCCGGAACCGTTTTTATACAAACTTTCTGTTAGTTCAAGCGTAATATTTAACCTATCAAAAGCGTCGCTTCCTATTTCACATACTTTTTTCGCGAGTATAACAGCGTAATAAAATCGTTTAACATCATATTCGATTTCAAGATTACTTTTTTTATATTCTTGATCGGCTATTTCAATTCCGCTTTTTGCTTCATCGTTTAATGCTTGAATTTTTCCACCCGTATATAAAGGATAAGTAATATCAATAGATGCATGAACATTTTGTTTATCCATTAATTTTATATCTTCTTCCGGCACTTGAATGTCCCCCATGTTTATTGTGGAACCGAAAGCTGAAATCGGAGGAATGCTCATTTTAAAACTCGGAAGAATAAATAAAAGGTCCTGGTTAGTAAAACTATATGCTGCATTTGCTGAAATTTGAGGCCAATAACCAGATTCGGCCTGTTTCTTTTGTGCAGTTGCAATAAGTATATTTTCCTTTGCTGCTTTAATTTTATGGTTGTTTTCTAAAGCAATTCTTATGCATTCGTTTAATGAAAGTGCCTTTAATTTTAAAGTATCAGTAGTGCTTTTAATATTTGCTTCTTGCGGGTATATATATTTTATGCTGGTAAAAAAAAGTATTGAAAAAAATAAAAAGATATAAATTAAATTTTTCCCATATTTAAACTCATTAATATTTCTCTGCATTTTTATCCACCTTGTTATATAATCCCAAAGTTTATTTTATTGTTAAACCGTTTTGTTTTTCAATTAATTTTATACTTTTGTCTAAATTCAATCTGTAATTACTGCTAAGATTTTAAATGTATTTATATCAATTAGATGTAAATAATTATTCACCAACGTATATTATTATCGTTAAATAATGGTTTTTTTATAGTCTGTTGATAGATAATTCATTCGATGAGTATTTTTATCAAATAAATCGGCGAGAAATTTCAAGGGTTATTATTTGTTCAGATAATCCCAAAATTAAATATTTTAATATGTCTAATTATAAATACATTTCAATTTTTAGCTTTGAATTATTGCAAAACTTTAATATTTCTAACTTTTTCATCATTAAAACGGCTTATAAAATATAATTTCGACCTTAAATAAAAATGCTCTTATGAAGAAAAAGATATATAGATTTCTTGACTTTTTTATAGTATAAAATTAAATTAGAATTCTTTTTTTGAATAGTTTTTAGGTTTTCGGAGGAAAATAGTGAAACAGGAAAAAATAACTAAATTTATTAGTACGCTTGATGCCGACAGGAAATGGTATATTGTAGATGCTAAAGATCAGGTACTTGGACGTCTTGCTACCAGAGTTGCAAGAATTATTCGAGGAAAAAATAAACCAACTTTTTCTCCAAATTCGGATACCGGTGATTTTGTGGTCGTTATTAATGCTTCGCAAGTTAAGGTAACAGGAAAAAGAGGACTAATGAAAAATTATGTCCACTATTCAGGATACCCGGGCGGTTTAAAATCTAAAAGCTTTGAAGAGGTTATTGCAAAAAAGCCTGAGTTTGTTGTTGAAAATGCAGTAAAGGGAATGCTTCCTAAAAACAGACTCGGTAAAAAGTTAATTAAAAAATTAAAAGTTTACGCCGGTGATACTCATCCGCATCAGGCGCAGAAACCGGAATTAATTAGTTCAACGGAGAAATAATGGCAGATCAAATTTACGTAGGAAGAAGAAAAACATCTGTTGCAAGAGTTATTTTAAGAAATGGTACCGGAAAAATAACCGTTAACGGTAAGGAATTTGAAAACGCCTTTCCCCAGTTGCTAAGCAGAGAGGATATATTAAACCCATTTAAAGTTACCGAAACTTCCGGAAGTTATGATGTAATTATAAACGTTCGAGGTGGAGGTACCACCGGCCAGGCTCAAGCTGTTCGTTTAGGAATTGCTAGGGCTTTAATAGCAATTAATCCTGAATTTAGACCGGTTTTAAAAGTTGAAGGATTTTTAACCAGAGATCCTAGAATGGTTGAACGTAAGAAGTACGGACATCCTAAAGCGCGAAAGAGATTTCAGTTTTCTAAAAGATAATTTATTAAACAATTATTCATACTTTCTGATTTACCGCCTGTGTCCCGCCTAATAAAAAGGGATCGTAGGTAAAGTTGAAGAAAGTAGAAGAAAAAACAGGAGCATAAATGAATAAAGTTGAATTAGCTCAGCTTATTGAAGCTGGTGCGCACTTCGGTCACCTGACTCGCCGTTGGAATCCTAAAATGAAGCCATATATTTTTATGGAGAAAAATGGGATTCATATTATTGATCTGAAAAAAACTCAAGTACTTTTAAAAGATTCCGCAGACAACCTTGCTCAAATGGTTGCCGATGGAAAGAAAGTGTTATTTGTTGGTACAAAAAAGCAGGCTAAAGGAGTAATCGAAACTGAAGCAAGAAGATGCGATTCCAACTGGGTAAGCGAACGTTGGCTTGGCGGAATGCTGACCAATTTTGCAACAATTAGAAAAAGTATTAAAAGACTTAATAATATTGAAAAACAGGAAACAGACGGCACCTTTGAAAAGATAACAAAAAAAGAAAGACTTTTCTTAACTAGAGAAAAAGATAAACTAAAAAAAGTGCTTGAAGGCGTTGAAAGTATGAACCGGCTGCCGGGTGCTATGTTTGTTGTGGACATAAAAAAAGAAGCCATAGCTATTAAAGAAGCAAAGAGATTAAACATACCGGTTTTTGCTATTGTTGATACAAATTGTGATCCCGATCCGGTTGATAATATAATACCAGCTAATGATGACGCGGTGAAAACAATAGAGTTGATTGTAAAATGTATGGCTGATGCCGTAATTGAAGGTGAAAGTAAAGCAAAAGATCTTAAGGCCGAAGAGGCTGCTGAAGCAGAAAGAATTAAAAAAGAAAAAGAGCTGGAAAAGAAAGAGCAAGAAAAAAAGACCGTCGAAAATACAGAGGAAGCTAAAATAACGGATTCAGATAACAAATAAAGAAGAACTTCTTTAGAAAAATAAAATTAAAGGGATAGATAGATATGACTATTACTGCTGCACAAGTAAATGAATTAAGGCAAAAGACCGGTGCGGGTATGATGGATTGTAAAAAAGCCCTTACCGAATCTAATGGTGATTTTGAAAAAGCCATCGAAATATTACGTAAGAAAGGCGCTGCAGTAGCTTCAAAAAGAGCTGAAAAAAGTGCAAACGAAGGGGTGATTCTTACTAAAGTTTCAAACGATAAAAAATCAGGTGTTATTGTTGAAGTTAATTGTGAAACGGATTTTGTTGCTAAAAGCGATGACTTTGTAAATTTTGCAAATGATGTAGTACAAACAGTTGATTCTTTTAAACCGGCAAATGTTAAGGATATGCTTGAAAAGAATGAGAATATTAAAAATGAATTAACCGATGTAATGGGAAAAGTTGGGGAAAAAATTGAAATTTCCCGTTTCGCAATTGAAGAAGCTCCAAACGGTATGCTTGTTGATTATGTTCACCTTGGATCTAAATTAGGTGTTCTTGTAAAGTTTGATAATGTAAATAAAGATGAATTTAGTGAACTAGGAAAAGATATCGCGATGCAAGTTGCTGCAATGAAACCTATGTGTGTTTATCGTGAAGAGGTTTCCAAAGATGTTATTGATAAGGAAATGGATATTTATAAAGAATTAGCCCGTAAGGAAGGAAAGCCTGAACAAATTTTAGAAAAGATTGCTCAGGGCAGGCTAAATAAATTCTATGAAGAAAATTGCCTAACAGAGCAGGCTTTTATAAAAGACAATTCAAAGACCGTAGGAAACCTTCTAAAAGAATTTAATACTAAACACAATTCGCAAATAAAAATTGTCCTTTTCCGCCGTTTCCATTTGGGTGACGAGAAAAAATAATTATTATCTAAAGGTCTTAAATAATTAAGACCTTTTTTTATTTTATTTTCGTAACTTCACAAATAAATTTTATTTATTTTCCTGCTTATACAGCAACCTGATTCTTAAAAACATGTAAAAAACATAAAATTCCTTTTACTAGGAATAGAAATAATAAATTGCAATAAAAAGATTACTATATGAATAACTTAAAATATAAAAGAGTATTGCTTAAATTAAGCGGTGAGTCTTTAATGGGTAAAAAGGGTTTCGGCATAGACCATATTGTGCTTGAGTTTTTTTCCAATGAAGTAAAAAAGGTGCATGATATTGGTGTTCAACTGGGTATAGTTATAGGCGGCGGAAATATTTATCGAGGATTGAGCGCAAATGATCAGGGAATTGATAGGGTAACCGGCGATCAAATGGGAATGCTGGCAACCGTTATAAATTCCCTGGCTCTTCAAAATGCAATTGAACATAAAGGGATTCATACCAGGCTTTTGAGTGCTATTCATATGGAAGAAATCGCCGAACCTTATATTAGAAGACGCGCTATTCGTCATTTGGAAAAAGGCAGAGTGGTTATTTTTGGTGCCGGTACCGGTCACCCTTATTTTAGTACGGATACTGCCGCATCATTGCGAGCTGTTGAAATTGAAGCTGACGTAATTATAAAAGGTACAAGGGTTGACGGAGTATTTGACTCCGATCCTGAAAAGAATCCTGATGCATTTAAATATGATTCAATTACTTACCTCGATATTTTAAAGAAAAATTTAAGGGTTATGGATTTGACTGCGGTTAGTTTATGCCAGGAAAATAGTCTTCCGATGGTTGTATTTAATATGGGAACTAAAGATAATTTGTTAAAGCTTGTAAATGGAGAAAATGTCGGAACAATTGTTAAAAATTAATCCCTGCTATTGATTTGAATTTTCAAAACCACTATACTCAACAATAGTTTTTTACAAACTATGAGGAAATTATGGAAGATACAATAAAAGATGCCAATTCTAGAATGAATAAAACAATAGAGGCATTACGTAATGAATTATCTAAAATACGATCCGGTAAGGCCACCACTGCATTGCTTGATGGAATTAAAGTAGAGTATTACGGAATTATGTCTCCTATAAATCAAGTATCAAATATTACGGTTTTAGACGCTCACACTCTTTCAATTACTCCATGGGATAAAACTGTTTTAGGTGCAGTAGAAAAAGCAATTCTGGAAGCAAATATTGGCTTTAATCCTATGAGCGACGGTACAAATTTAAAAATTCCTGTGCCGCCGTTAAATGAGGAAAGAAGAAGGGAATTGGTTAAGCTTGTTAAAAAATTCGGGGAAGATTCTAAAATAGCTGTTAGAAACGTAAGACGAGATGCAAACGACCATCTAAAACGTGAGGAAAAAAATAAAAAAATTTCCGAAGATCAGTTAAAAGAAGCCGAAGAAAAAATTCAAAAGTTAACCGATGAACATGTGCAAAAGGTAGATGATTTATTAAAGCACAAAGAAAAAGAGATAATGGAAGTTTGATATTATTGTAAAAAAGTCTGCTTACTTAACCCAATTTCATTAAGGAATTGGGTTGTTTTTTAAATAGAAGTTTAGCTATGCAATATTATCTTCATAGTTTAGTTTGGTAAAATTTAATTAATTTAACAATTAAGATATTTTTTAATTAAATTTTGATCTTAGATGGATGGTTTCTGCCATATTCTTTTCTTTAAACTAAACTTTAATGGATAATAACTCAGCCGAAAATAATAATAAGAAAATTTCTTTATCTTCCTATTTAAATATGAATTTGATAAGAAACGTAATTTTATTTAGCGGCGGTATTATCTTATTTATATTCGGTGTTATTGCATATGGGGTTATCCTTAATCTAAAAGAAGTGCCGCTGAAAAAAGCAATGGCCGAAAAGGGATTTACAAAATTGGATAATCCGAATATAGTAATTGATCGGAATTCATATTCTCTTGAATTATTTGAAGATACAGTGCTGATTAAGACTTATAGAGCAAATTTCGGAAGAAATGTAAATGTTCCTAAAACAAGAGCGGGAGACCTCGCTACTCCTGTCGGCGAATATAAAATTTGCTCGATCGATTCTTCAACCAAATATTATAAGTTTTTAAGAATTAATTATCCGAATTTAAATGATGCCACAAATGCACTTAGAATCGGTTTAATTGATCAGGAGGAATTCGATAAGCTTAAGTTTGAATATTATTATAGCGACTGCACTGATGCAGACACACCATTAGGCGGAAATATAGGAATTCAGGGAATAGGAAGGCTTGACTTTCTATTTAAGTATCTTCCATTTAATTATAACTGGACTGACGGATCGATTGCCGTAAGCAATGAAAGCATGGATGAATTATATTCGGTAGTTAAGAAAGGAACTAAGGTTGTTATTAAATAATAAATATATATTTCTAATTGCGGTCTTTTGTTCGGTTGTTTTTTATTCCTGCGGAGGTAAAAAGAGCGGAGAAAATGAAGGGAATAAAAAAATCGATTTTGAAGACCCCCAGGTAGTTCTACAACAGGCTAAAAATATTTTGGGAAGTAATGTTGACTATGCCTATAAGGGTAATTTTGATAATGATTCAAAAATTGAAATTGCTGCGGGTTCGGAGGTGCAAAATACTAAGGAATGGGGAATTAAGTTTGAATTATTAAAAATGAAAGACGGTATTTTAGTAAAAACTTTTGAATCTCCGTTATTAAATGGTTCATTTAGAAAGTGCCTTTTTCAAAAGATAAAGTTCCCGATGTTTAATTATGAATTGGTTTATTATAATTCTCAAGATTATTATTTAGGCAGCGGAGGCGGAGAAGTTTATTCATATATAATCAACTACAAGGAAGAAAAAATTTATTATGCTCATTTAATTACCGGACCAGGACGACCGATTAGTGTCTATCTTTCTAAGAACATAGATGTCCCGGGAATAAAAAACTTTTTTATGAGCATTTTTAAAAAAGATTTCCCATCATTTACTGTTATTGATAAAGACATCAATTTAAAAGATTAAATATTGTTTCCTTGTCTTATTTACTTTTTAGAACAAAATATAAACCTGTAAATGCCGAATAATCGACTAGTAATTTTTATTTTCTTTTTATCAATACCTTTGTTTGCACAACAAAGTAAGCATTATGAGTTGAAATCTATTGACTTTGTCGGCAACAATTCATTTTCCTCATCTAATTTAAAAGAGATAATATTTTCTCAAACTACACCTTGGTGGTTTTGGAAATTTTTACATTCCTTTACAAGTTTAGGAAAAGAACCGGTTTATTTTGATTCCTCAAACATACCACTTGATCTTAATTCCTTAAAGAGCTACTATAATTCAAACGGCTATTTTGAAGCTCAATTTAACTATAAATATAAGGTTGATACTGCCGATAAAACCGTTG
This sequence comes from Ignavibacteriaceae bacterium, assembly GCA_046705645.1. Classification (GTDB taxonomy): domain Bacteria; phylum Bacteroidota; class Ignavibacteria; order Ignavibacteriales; family Ignavibacteriaceae; genus FEN-1297. Next base: position 18,653 of record JBJKQE010000278.1, read on the forward strand.
ATCTAACTTATTATATTAATGAAAGAAACTTCGCAAGTTTCGGTAAATTAAATATATTCGGGCTGGATAGTATACCGAGATACTTATACCATAACATTTATGCAAATGTAGCTCTTGATTCCAACATGCGATTTTCACAAGCAATTATCCAGGAAAATTCCGGCAAAGTCGTTAACGATTTATTGAATAATGGATATATGTTCGCTAGGTACGATAGCACAATTATTTTTCAGGATACTTTGCATTTAAGGGCAAATATAGATCTCTTTTTTACAACTGGAAACAGGTATTCAATTGATACCATACTAATTAAAAAAAGCGGACAAGGTGCTTCACTCGTAAAAGATGGATTACTTAGAGATATTACGGGAATAAAAGTCGGGCAATTTTATAATTTGGAAGAATTAAGGAGGAGCCAGGTAAGGCTATATAGAACCGGCTTGTTTAATTCGGTTTTACTTAGCGGAGTAGAAAAGGATACAACCGACAGCAAGGTTCCGATAAGGCTTGACGGAAACGTCGGCCTTATGAACGAACTTTCACCCGAAATAATCTTAAATAATCAGCAAAGTGCATATAATGTAGGTCTCGGCTATTCTTATATTAGGAAAAATTTTCTGGGGGATGCGCGTAAGCTAACTGTAAGTGCTTCCTTTGGCATTCAGGATATATTTAGAGTAGATCTTGGGAATTTGATAAAAAGATTTTCATTCAGAGACACTACTTTAAACGGCTATGTTGATTCCCGGATAACGATTGATCAGCCGTATTTATTTGAAAAACCGATATTCGGTACATGGGAAACTTATGCAACAATTAATAAACAGCCTGACTATAATAATACATTATACGGCTCAAAGATTACCTTTGAGTTTGAATTGCCAACTTATACATTTATTAACCATTTAAGCACATCTTTTACTGTTGAACAGTCAAATGAACTTTATACAGTTTTTAACGATAGTACATCTTCGAAATTAACTTCAGATATATCTGCAGATGCTGCATCAACTACTGCGGATAATATTTTATTTCCCACGAAAGGCTATAATTTGACATTCCATATTGAATTGGCGGATGCCATTCCAACTCACAATGTTTATATCGCTAATGAAAATTATACCAGTACTTTATTTTATAAAGCTATTATAGGGGGCTCTATTTATAACCAAGTTGATAGAAGGGGAAATTCAATAGCAGCTTTCAAATTGAAAGCTGGTTATCTCCAAACCTTTTACGGAAACTTTGCAGGTGTTCCGATTAATAGAACTTTTTACGCGGGTGGAAGTAATTCAATTAGAGGTTGGAGCAGCAATCAGCTTGTTCCCGTCGGAAGTCGAGAGATAAGAACAGTTGCAGGATTGAACACACCAATAAGCAACTTTGTTGGCGGGACATTTCTTTTAGAAGGATCTTCGGAATTCCGTAGAAAGTTCTCAGAAAATTTGGGGTATGCTGTCTTTTTCGATTATGGAAACAGTTGGCTTGGATATCATCAATTTAGATGGGATGGGGTTGCTGTCGCTACAGGATTTGGGTTAAGATATTATACAAGTATTGCACCTTTTAGAATCGATTTTGGCTTTAAACTTTACAATCCATCCAATAGGAAATTTATGTGGGAAAGGCCCGTTTTCAAGGATATGGCAATTCATTTCGGAATTGGAGAAGCATTTTAATAGTCTACGATCTTAAAAATGTAAAATTAAAACCTAATGTTCAGAACAGTCATTTTTTGGTTTTAGTTATTTTTTGAAAATAATTTAAAATGTGATTCTAATTATTTGGCATATATCGGATAGTTAATTAAAATTTTGGTTACCAAGTTAAAAATTGTTATTTTTAAAGCCTTTTATTACGGGTAATATATGATCTACAGTATGACCGGCTATGGCAAAGGATTAGCCGAAAATAAAAATTTAATCATCGAAGCAGAAGTTAAAAGTGTAAACAGCCGGTATTTGGATATTTTATTAAAGCTTTCATCCTCTTTAATGAATAAAGAGTATGAGCTTCGTGAATTTATTAAGTCGAAAATTAAACGGGGGAAAATTTCTGTTTTTATTGCTGTGAAAAAAAATGGAAATGCTTTGGATGGGATTACAATAAATAAAGAATATCTTAAAAATTATCTTTCAGTATTAAAAGATATTAATAAAACAGCAAAACTAAACGATAAAATAAAGCTAGATCACCTGCTTATTAATAAAGAACTTTTTGAATCTAGTGATTTGGATATTTATGAGGAAGATTTTAATCTTATAAAAAAAGCACTTGATAGTGCTCTTAAAAATTTGGTTAAAATGAAGAAGAATGAAGGAAAGGAACTTGCAAAGGATTTAATTAAGCGGGTACAAAATATTGAAGAAAAATTAAATGAAATTGAAAAAGAATCTGCTGATAGTGTGAATGAATATTTTAGTAAATTGAAAGAAAAAGTAAAATTATTATTAGATGATGTAAATATTGATAACGACAGACTTCAAATGGAATTGGCAATTATAGCCGATAAAGCAGAAATAACCGAAGAATGTGTCCGATTGAGAAGTCACATTAAATTTTTTAAGGACAGCCTTGAAAAGGATGAAGAACCGGGAAGAAAATTAAATTTTCTTTGTCAAGAAATGAACCGGGAAACAAATACAATTTCATCGAAAACAATTTCAACTTCTATAACTCATAATACCGTGCTTATTAAGGAGGAAATAGAAAAGATCAGGGAACAAATTCAAAATATTGAGTAATAATTGAAAAAAAAGAATGGAGTAATAATCGCTGTATCCGCACCAAGCGGAACCGGGAAAACTACCATTGTTAAAAAAATTCTGAATGACTTTCCCGAACTGGTTTTTTCAATTTCAGCTACGACGAGAAAGAAAAGAGATTATGAAGCCGAAGGTATTGATTATTTCTTTATAACGGAAAATGAGTTTAAATCGAAGATAGAAAAAGGCGAATTTATTGAATGGGAAAAATTTTACGATTATTATTACGGAACTTTTAAAAGCTATATTGATGAGAATATTAATAAAGGCAAATCCGTTATAGTTGAAATTGATGTTAAAGGCGCCCTTGCTCTAAAAAAAATTTATCCTGATTCCGTTTTGATATTTATTTATCCGCCAAGCATTGGTGAACTGGTAAAAAGGTTGACGAATAGGCAGACAGAAAATGAAACGGATCTTAAAAAGCGTATTGAGAGAGCAAAAATGGAATTGAGTCTTAAGGATAAATTTGATTATTTTATAAAGAATGATGATTTAGAAAAAGCAATATTCGAAACAGAAAGTTTGATAAAAAAAATAATAACTAAGGAGAAATAGTTAAATGCAGATTGAACCAGTAGATCTAAGAGTAATAGATCAAAATACAGCAAACGTTTATGAAGGCATAATTGTTACAGCTAAAAGAGCCCGCCAAATTAATGACGAAAATAAAATAGAGTATAATGCTCTTGTTAGTACAATTCCCACTACAGGTACTGAAGATGATAGCGAAGATATCGAGAATCCGGCTCAATTAAAAATTGCACTGGATTTTGAGAAAAAGGAAAAGCCTCATATTCAATCCTTAAATGAACTTCTCGACGGGAAAATAGATTATAAATACAAATCAAAATAATTTTTAAAATTTGTTGCCGGGAATTTTTTCAATTCCGCCCCGGCATATTTTCAAATAATGAAAATTTTAACTATGCCCGATGATATTTTTACCGGTAAAAAAATTATTATAGGTATAACCGGATGTATCGCTGCATATAAAGCTGCTTTATTAGTCCGGGAATTAACTAAAAGAGGGGCTGAAGTTAAAATTGTAATGACTCCTTCTGCAACTGAATTTGTTTCTCCACTTACATTTTCCTCACTTACACATAATGAAGTTATTGTAAATACTTTTCCATCAGCACAAAGAAATGTAACAGCAGCATCAACCTGGCATATTGATTCTGCAGTTTGGGCGGATTTAATGATAATTGCTCCTGCAACTGTAAATACTGTTGCTAAAATTGCTCACGGATTTGCCGATAATGCGTTAACTACTCTTGTTTTGGCTTTAAGATGCCCGCTCATTATTGCCCCGGCCGCTGATGTTGACATGTACCAAAATAAAATTACACAGGAAAATCTTAAAAAATTAGAATCTCTGAATTATTTTATCATACATGCTGAGAGCGGTGAATTAGCTAGCGGACTTTCCGGAAACGGAAGGCTGGCAGAAACGGATAAAATAATTAATGCAGCCGAATTAGTTTTATCCGGTTATCAAAAAGATCTGGCTGGTAAAAGAATTTTAGTTACTGCCGGTCCCACTTACGAAGACATTGATCCGGTTAGGTTTATAGGTAATAGATCTTCGGGAAAAATGGGGTATGCCTTAGCTAAAGCCGCGTATTTAAGAGGAGCAAATGTAACTTTGATTTCCGGTCCCTCTAATGAAAGCAATTATCAGGAAATAAACTGTGTTAAAGTAAGATCTGTTTCGGAAATGAAAAAGTTCGTGGATAAAGAAATAAAAAAGAATGAGATTTTGATTATGTCTGCTGCTGTTGCCGACTATAAGCCTACTTCGGTTTCATCGAAAAAAATAAAAAAAGATGATAAATTATCTTCTATAATATTAATTGAAACGGAAGATATTTTATCTTCCATTAATAAAAAAGATAAATTGATAGTTGGATTTGCTTTAGAAACAGATAATGAAATTCAAAACGCTTTAAAAAAGCTTAGGGGGAAAAATTTGGATATGATAATTTTAAATTCACTAAAAGATAAAAAAAGCGGTTTTGAATTTGACACCAACAAGATCACTGTAATTCACTCAACGGGCAAACAAGTAAAATTCCCTCTTTTAACAAAATTTCAGGCAGCTAATAAAATTCTTTCCGAAATTATAAAGATCAAATAAATCTATTTTTAAGCTTTAAAATTTATTTTAAAATATTATAGATTATCTTTTATTAAATACATATTTTTGTTTATAATTAAACAACCCTCAAAAAGTTATTATCTAATGGAAGATTCATTTAAGAAACGATTGATCGAAGCACTTAAAGATCAAAAAGAAATTTTTGGCGATGATTTATTTGAACAGCAAAAATTAGTACGCAGATCTACATTAAAAATTAATCTGGATCAAGCTGAGGAAGTAAATACTCAATCGGATACATATCAAGGAATTAGTCAAAAGAAATTGGAAATTAAAGAAGAAAATCATGAGACTGTTTATAAAATAAAATCACAAAAAACTGAGGAAGCGCAGCTATTTGAGGAGCCAAAAGAAAAGTGGGAATTATCAAAAGACTTAAATGAGCTTAATAATTTAATTTGTAATTGTCAAAAATGCGTTTTAGGAAGTACTAGAAATAAATTTGTTTTTGGTTCCGGTAATCCGAATGCAGACGCTATAGTTATAGGTGAAGGACCGGGTGCAGATGAAGATGCCCAGGGGCTTCCGTTCGTCGGACGTGCAGGCAAATTGTTGACTGATATCCTTAAAGCAATAAAATTTTCGAGGGATGAAGTTTACATTGCAAATGTAGTTAAATGCAGACCGCCTGGAAACAGAACTCCTTATCCTCAAGAAATGGATACATGCCTGCCATATTTGAAAAAGCAAATAGATTTAATAAAACCTAAAATAATTTTATGCCTAGGTTTAACTGCCGCACAAGGACTATTAAAAAAGAAAGAGTCTCTTACAAGTATGCGCGGAAAAATTTTTGAATTTGAGAATAAAAAAGTAATGGTAACATATCATCCGGCAGCATTGCTTAGAAATCCAAATTGGAAAAAAGGCTGCTGGGAAGATGTTAAAAAATTTAGAAAATTATATGATGAATTGGTAATTGGCTATGGCAAAGATTAAAAAACAAAATATTACGTTGGATAGTATAATTCCAGCGGATGTAAAGCCGCCTGCAGCTCCGGAAATAGAAGCATCGGTATTAGGCGCAATGATGATAGAAAAAGAAGCTGTCCCAAAAGCAATTGAACTTTTATCGCCCGAAAGTTTTTATTTGAAAGAGCATCGTTTAATTTTTGAAGCAATGACATCTCTTTTTGATGCAAGTGAACCTATTGATACGGTTACGCTTTATGAAGAATTGAAGAAAAGGGAACGGCTGGAAGAAGTTGGGGGTGCGGTTTATATAAGTAAATTATCTCAGAATATTTCTTCCGCAGCTAATATTGAATATCATGCAAAAATTATTTTAGAGAAACAAATTTTAAGAGGCTTAATCTCAAGTTCTCATGAAATTGCTAAAGCAGCTTATGAGGGTACTGAAGATGCTTTCGATATTTTGGATGAGGCGGAAAGAAAAATATTTGAAATTACCGAAACTCATCTTAAAAAATCTTTTCAAAGCATGGACAGAGCAGTGAGAGATGCGCTCGAGTATATTGAGGCTATACATTCAAATACAAAACAAAAATTTTCTGTTCCTTCCGGATTTTATGAACTTGATGAATTACTCGGCGGTTTTCAAAAATCCGATTTAATAATTGTTGCAGCAAGGCCTTCCATGGGAAAGACTGCATTCGCACTTACTCTTGCCCGTAACGCCGCAATAGATCATAAAGTACCTGTTGGTATTTTCAGCCTAGAAATGTCTACAATGCAGCTTATTATAAGAATGTTATGCGCTGAAGGTCGTTTGAATGCTCATTTGGTTAGGACCGGGAAATTACCAAATGAAGAAGGAGTTAAGCTCAGCAGAAATGCTCATAAATTAATTGATTCTCCAATTTTTGTTGACGATATGCCTGCACAGTCTGTTCTGGAAATTCGTGCAAAAGCCAGGAGGTTAAAGGCGGAAAAAAACATCGGAATGATTATAATAGATTATCTCCAGTTAATGCAGGGACCGGCAAATATTGAAAGCCGTGAGCGAGAAATATCTCATATTTCAAGATCATTAAAGTCATTGGCTAAAGAATTAAATATTCCTGTCGTTGCTTTAGCACAGTTAAATAGAGCTGTTGAAACAAGAACAGATAAGCGTCCGCAGTTATCTGATTTAAGAGAGTCCGGTTCAATTGAACAGGATGCGGATGTTGTTCTCTTTCTTAACCGCCCCGAATATTACGGCATTAAAACTTTTCCGGATGATGCAACACCAACGGATGGTGTAGCCGAAATTATAATTGGAAAACAAAGGAATGGACCTACCGGTGATGTCCGATTGGCATTTATAAAAGAATACGCACGATTTGAAAATCTAGCTCATGCAAGACAAATTGAAGAATATTCTAATATTCCTACGAGTGAAGATATAATTTAAGCGGATTCTTAAAGTCACAAAATTCTGAAAGCTATTAAACATGAAAACAAAATGCGTTTTAATATTTATATTAGCCGCCGCATTGATCAAAGCGCAAATTTTTTCTCATATAGATAAAAAGATTTGCAAATCCAAATTCAAATTAGCTGTTGAAAAGAAATTGGAGAAAGAACCTATAGGTGATGTTATAACAGCAATAGGTAAAAGTTTTATCGGCACCAACTATGTCGCTCATGCTTTGGAAAAAGGTAAAACCGAAACTTTGGTAATCGATTTAACCGGATTAGACTGTACAACTTTTTTGGAAAATGCATTAACTTTTGCTAGATGTATTAAGGAAGGAAGAACTACCTTTAAAGATTATGAAAGTGAACTAACTAAAATTAGGTATAGAAACGGAATAATTGATCGGTATCCGTCAAGACTTCATTATTTTTCTGATTGGATTTATAATAATGAACAAAAAGGAATTGTAAAAAATGTTTCAAAGAAAATAGGAGGAGATCCGATTAAATTTGACGTTGATTTTATGACGGCACATCCTGATAGTTATGTCCAGCTTAAAGATGATCCGAAATTTATTCCTATTATTCGGAAACAAGAAGAAGAAATTAACAAAAGGATTTATTATTACCTCCCGAAGGATACAGTTGCTAAAGTTGAAGACAAAATAAAAAGCGGAGACCTAATTGCAATAACTTCCAATGTAAAAGGGTTAGATATAAATCATGTAGGAATTGCGGTAAGAATGGATGATGGAAGAATTCATTTTATGCATGCGCCGGATGTTGGATATAAGGTCCAAATTACACCGGAACCGCTTGCAGATTATTTAATCAAGTTTAGCAAAGATTCCGGCATTATTGTCCTACGTGCACTTGAACCAGAAGTACAAGATGGACAAAAATAAGATCCTATGGAAAGTAAAATCATAATGAAATCCGGATTATTTTTATTTCTAATATTTTTAATGATTTTATCTAACCAAAATTATTGTAAGCCGATTTCAAATAATAACAAAGATAAAAATCAAATTATTAGCCTGGAAAAAGTGTGGTTAAAAAATCTTCACAATAAAACTGTGCTTAATACCATTTTAGCATCTGATTATGTTCATACTCTTCCGCAAGGAATATTTATTAATAAAGAACAACAAATAAATTACATGGCAAATCATTCTTTTCCCGAAGGTGTAACTCAAAAGTTTGATACGTTATTTGTCCGGGTCTATGGAAATACCGGAATTGCAAACGGCATTGTTGAAACCCTCAATAAGTACGGCAAATCTATTAGGAAATCAATCTTTACGGATATTTTTGTTAAACGAATGGGAAGATGGCAGGCTGTTAGTTCTCAAGAAAACTTAATAAAATAATCTTCATTTTTTAATTAAGCTTTTAAGCAGTTTTATATTTTTTAAATCCTCTTTACATTCCTTACCTTTCGGTGTTTCGAGAATTTTAGGAACATTCTCTATTCGTTTGTCAGTCATAATATTTTTAAAACCTTCTATGCCGATAAAGCCCTTCCCGATATGCTCGTGCCTGTCAACCCGGCTGCCAATATCCTTTTTACTGTCATTCATATGGAAACATTTTAGTCGTTCAAAATCGATTATTTCGTCAAATTCATTGATAACTTTTTTATAATTCTTTTCATCTTTAATATCATAACCTGCGGCAAAAATATGTGCTGTATCAATGCATACGGTCATTCTATCTTTATTCTCAATCAGATCTATAATTTTTCTTAATTGTTCAAACCTATATCCGATTGCAGTACCTTGCCCGGCAGTAGTTTCGAGCATACTTGAGACTTTATATCCCTTAGTTTTCTGATGCGCAATGTTTAGTGATTCTGCAATTAGTTTGATACCATCTTCCTCTCCTATTCCTCCATGAGAACCAGGGTGAAAATTTAAATAAGGAATTCCCAATAGTTCGCATCTTTCAAGTTCATCTATAAATGCGGTCCGGGATTTATTTAATATCTCTTTATCTTTTGCACAAAGATTAATTAGATAGCAATCATGTGCAGCTACAAATTTAATGTTTGAATTTATGAGCTGTGATTTGAACAAAGAGATTTCACTTTCATTTAAAGGTTTAGCAAACCACCTGTTGTTATTTTTTGTAAAGATTTGCATCGCAGTAAACTTTAGTTTTTCAGCTAAAGGAATTGATTCCGCAACTCCGCCTTGAATTGAAGTATGTGCGCCTAATAATTGATTTAAATTGCTTAATTGTTTCATTGCTAAATTGCTGATTAAACTTATTCTTAATTATGCTAAGGTAAACAAATCTTTCCAAGAATTGTTTTTCTTGATGCTCCTGTAACTTTCGGAATATTATTCGGATTGCCGGATAACGTTTCATTTGCTAAAACTGCAAAGCATATTGCTTCTTTTGCATCAGGAGATATTCCTAAGTCCTTAGTATTTTTAATCTGAATTTTCTTCCCAAAATATTTTTTAAGTGAATTCATTAAAAATTTATTTTTCGCACCACCGCCGCTCACAAAAAGCTCTTCAATTTCAGTTTCTGGTTTTATGAATTTTTCATAATTTTTATAAACTCCATAAGCAGTAAAGTCAGTTATTGTAGAAAGCCAATCATTATGGGATAAGTTTTTATATCTTTTTAATAAAGGGGATAAAAATTCCATTCCGTAATATTCTCTCCCTGTCGATTTAGGCGGAGCTTTTTCTATAAACTTGTCGATTTTTATTATATTATTAAACAATTGCTCGTTAATATTCCCTTTGAAAGCATAATTTCCGTTCTTATCATATTCCGAATCAAAATAATTTTTTGAAAGCAAATCAATCATCATATTACCAGGCCCAGTATCAAAAGCTAAAGCATCACCCACTTTCCCTTTTTTATTTAGAACTGTGATATTTGAAATGCCGCCGATATTTAATAAAGCCCTGTTAATTTTATTTGAATGAAATAGAAGAAAATCAAAATAAGGAACTAAAGGCGCACCCTCTCCGCCAAGTGCAATATCACCGGTTCGGAAATCTCCCACTGTTAGAATTCCCGTAAGTTTTGCAATTACACTTGGATCTCCTATCTGCAAAGTTGAACCGAATTTAAATCCGAAATAATTTTTCTTTTTCGGTAGATGATGGATAGTTTGACCGTGTGAACCGATTAAATCAATTTTAGATAAACTTATTTTAGCTTTTTTACAAAGAGATTTTACTGCATCGACATAAATATGAGCAATTAAAAAATTTAATCGGCAGATATCGGAAACATTTCCTCCATTAATTATTGAATTATCAAGCAGTTTTTGTTTCAGTCCTTTTGGAAAAGGATAAGTGATAAAACTAATTTGGTTTAATTTTGTGGCTTGGTTGTTTCCGTTTATTTCAAGCAGTACCGCATCAACACCGTCTAAGGAAGTGCCGGACATAAGTCCGATTACAAGTTTTTTTCGTTTTAATGCTAACGATTGGATATTCATATTATTCTTGAATAAAAAAGTGGATATTTTATTTATTAAAATAAAAAATAAAATTGCTTTTTACATTGCATTACAAATTAAAGTTTAATATTTAACTTTCTTCGAAATTCAAAATTATTGAAGTAATTACTTATATTTGCAATCAAATTAAAGCAAAATCAGATACAAGTATTATGAAACGATTATTTTTCCTTATGATGTTTTCAATCCTAATAAATCCATTGTTTCCGCAGACAAAATATCCCGATATAAATAAACAAATTAAAGAGGGTAATTTTACGGCTGCTGTTAAAATGATAAATAAAATTTCTTCTTTAAATAAGTTATCGGAAACGGAATCTTATAATCTGAAATTTCAAATTGACAAAATGCATAGAATAAGACTGGATTTTGATAGGACTCAGGATTATGTTGTTAAGGCATTAAAAAAATATTACCCTAAAGTAAATAATAAAATGCTTTTAAAATGGGAAAAGCAGAAATCGCTTGAGATGAAAGTGATTGATGGGAAGAAAATGTTTTTTCATAATGCCGTACCAAATTTATTCAGAATAAACAAAGAAGCGAAGAAAAGAAAAGAAGAAATTGATGGTGTCCCGCAGGATAAGTTAGAAGAATTTTTGAAAACAAACCTTCCGGAAACTGTTAAGGAAAGCTTAACTACTGGAAAAGTTTTTGTAAATCCGGTTACAATGAAAATTACCTATACTTTAACAGTTGATTCCAATGCAGTTCCTGCAGGTCAGGTTATTCGCTGCTGGCTTCCGTACCCAAGGGAAGATGCGCCAAGACAAACAGACATTAAACTGCTTTCGGTTAATTCGAAAGAATATGTTATTGCTGACAATTCTCATCCACAGAGAACATTATATATGGAAAAAGTTGCTGAGAAGGATAAACCAACCGTTTTTGAAATGCAATTGGAATACACTTCTTATTCGGAATGGCATATTATAGACCCTTCAAAAGTTCTGCCTTATGATACTACTTCTGACATTTATAAAGAATATACTGCCCAAAGACCACCTCATATTATTTTTACTAATCAGATAAAGAAATTATCTAAAGAAATTGTTGGAAATGAAACAAACCCTTATGAAAAAGTAAAAAAAATTTATACATGGATGAATGAACATATTCCGTGGGCAAGCGCAAGAGAATATTCTACAATAAATGATATTTCGTCTTACTGTTTAAAAAATATGCATGGCGACTGTGGAATAATGACTCTTACTTTTATGACTTTAGCAAGATACAGCGGAATACCATGCAGATGGCAAAGCGGCTGGATGATGCATCCGGGTAGCGTAAATCTACACGATTGGGGTGAAGTATATTTCAACGGTTATGGATGGGTTCCGCTTGATCAGAATTTCGGTATACAAAAATATTCAGATGATCCTCATGTAAGATATTTTTATATCGGTGGAATAGATTCATATCGATTAATTGTAAATAATGATTACGGGCAACCGTTATTCCCGGCAAAAATATATCCGAGAAGTGAAACAATTGATTTCCAGCGCGGTGAGGTAGAATGGAAAGGCGGTAATCTATACTTTAATAAATGGAATTATCATATGGATGTACAATATTTAACACCGGTGAAAAAATAATTTTATAATTTTTATTCACTTTAAGTTATTAATTTTTTGGTCAAGGTGAGTTTAAATAGCTTTGTTTTTATAGGGGAGCTTTGGTAAATTTATTTAATATTTACAAGAATTTATGAAGATTTTAAATCATTTTTTACTACTGCTGATTTTCATTTCTTCAGCAGCCATCGCACAGGAGTCTTCTTTTTATGATGCACCATTCGGCGGCGGCGGCGGATATGTCGGCGGATGGATGATTCCAAAAGTTGATGGTATAAACACTCAGCTTAAAAATTTTAATGATATGCATTTATCGACTTCCGGTTTTTATACTTCCGGAGGTGCAGGTTTTATTTATTTAGGAATAATTCCTGGAATCAGAGTTGGAGGGATGGGATTTGGAGGTTCCAGATCGAGTTCATCAAATTCTATAATCTCGACCGGTCTTAATAGTTATAATGTTAATAATGAAGCAATTTATAGAATGAACGGAGGAGCTTTAACTATAGAATACACCCTTCCTTTTATTAAAAATTACGGTGTATCGGCCGGAGTATCTATTGGTAGAGGGAGTTTAGAAATTGATCTTTATTCAAATCCGGGGGGTGTAGATTGGAACAGCCTTTGGTCTCTTTCCCCCGGGCAGAGTACTTCGTTAAAAAATAGCTATTGGTTTTTTTCACCTACTTTAAACGTTGATATTCCTGCCTATCGTCTTTTGGATTTTCGTGTCGGTATCGGATACCAACTAACTTTTGGAAGTCATTGGACTTACGACAACAATAAAGATATTTATAATGCGCCTTCGGATATAAATGGAAACAGTTTCTTTATTCAAGCAGGAATTTTTGTAGGATTATTTTCTTTTTAGGAGGTAAATGAAGAATATTTTAGTAACAGGGGGTGCCGGGTTTATCGGTAGTAATTTTATTAATCATATTTTAAACGAAAGAGTTGATTATAATATTATTAACCTTGATAAATTAACTTATGCAGGGAATCTTGAAAATTTGAAACAGTCTGAAAATAAAAAGAACTATAATTTTATTAAAGGTGATATTATTAATGCAGAATTAGTGAACTTTATTTTTGAAAAATATAATATTCGGTTCGTCATTAATTTTGCAGCAGAATCGCATGTAGATAGAAGTATATTAGGATCGGAAATATTTTACCGTACAAATGTGCTGGGTACAAATGTACTTTTGGAGACTGCAAGAAAATTTGATGTTGAAAAATTTTTGCAAGTTTCAACAGATGAAGTGTATGGAAGTTTAGGCAAGGAAGGATATTTTACTGAAAAAACGCCATTATCACCTAATAGTCCTTATTCTTCCAGTAAAGCTGCAGCAGATTTGATGGCTCTTTCATTTTTTCATACCTTTGGAATGCCGGTTGTTGTTACGCGCTGCTCAAATAATTACGGGCCATACCAGTTTCCGGAAAAGTTAATCCCGTTGATGATTATAAATACATTGAATGGTAAAAAACTACCCGTATATGGAGATGGATTAAATGTTAGAGATTGGATTTATGTGATAGACCATAATAAGGCAATAGATTTGGTTTTTGAAAAAGGAAGAATAGGTGAAGTTTATAATATAGGTGCAAGCAATGAAATGCCTAATATTCAGATTGTAAAATTAATTCTTCAGCATCTAAATAAATCCGAAGAGCTTATACAATATATTAAAGATCGTCCGGGGCATGACAGACGTTATGCAATTGATTCTTCCAAAATAAAAAACGAGCTGGGCTGGCAGCCTGAATTTTTGTTTGAAGAAGCAATTGGTAAAACAATTGATTGGTATTTAAAGAATAAAAATTGGTGGGAATCAATAATATCCGGCGATTATGTAAAATATTATAATAAACAATATAAATTATAGGATTTCTAAAATTACTTTTAAGGCTGTTAAATGAAAAAATATTTATCCTTTTTATTACTTTTAATCTTTATTAGTTCTCTAAAAGCACAAACCGATATTAAATCAAATACAAACAGCAACTCATTGCTGAATTTAGCCGGCACTATTAGTGTTACTATAGGCGGGGATTTTATATTAACCGGTTCATTCCCGGCTCTTATAAATGAAAGAGTAGATGATTTTGTTACAAGAATATACAACGAAGGTCGAACTAAATTGATTGGAAATATAAACGATCCGAAAGTAATTGAACAAATCACAAAAAAACTTAATGATTTTTCATTAAGAAATATAACTTTAAAACGTTCAGATGGAGAAATTTTACATTTAGATCTGTTAAAATTTAGACTTACCGGCGATTTCTCGAATAATCCCTACCTAAAAAATGATGATGTTTTAATTTTTGCTCCAGCAGATTTGACGACTAATTTTTTTACAATTTCAGGAGCAGTAAATAATCCTGGAAAATTTCCTTTTGTGCAGGGGGACAAATTATCCGATGCAATTGAATTAGCTCAGGGTATTGATAAATCCTATGAAAATGTTACTCATGCAAACGTTTACAGGCTTAGTTATGATGGTGAAAAAATGCAGAAGATACAAGTTAAATTAGACAGCAATTTTTATTTGGAAAGAGGTGACAGAATATTAGTTGCTGCTGATGAATCTCAAAAGAAAGCATATAGCGTATTAGTTTTAGGTGAAGTAAATCGACCTGGACAATTACCTATAACAAAATCTAACACTACTTTAAGAGAAGCATTAAAGGAAGCCGGAGGATTTACAAAAGATGCTTCACTAAATAGAGCTAAGTTGATAAGAGGAACTACATTGCAATTTATTTTAGAAAAAGAGTTCGGATTAAACTTAGAACAGGAATCACAGTACTTAAATCAATATCCAAATCCAATTGTTTATCAATATGAAAAAGACAGAATGTTAAGCGCAAGTACTCTAACCGAAATGGATACGGTATTTTTTAGTATTGATGAAATGATTAGGCAAACTTTAAACGAGTCCTCACTTAATTTTGTAAATG
>JBJKQE010000279.1:0-25008 GCA_046705645.1 Ignavibacteriaceae bacterium
CGGTTTTGTCTCAGTTTTTTATAATCCGACTCATTAAGAATCTTTTCAGCAGTTATAAGCGCTCTTGCAAAAACATCCATACCTGTAATGTGAGCAATAAACAGATCTTCAAAGTCCGTTGAATTTCGTCTAACTTTTGCATCAAAATTAACACCGCCTTTAACAAAGCCCCCGGCCTCAGCAATTACCAGCATTGCTTCGACAAGTTCGTAAAGATTTACAGGGAACTGGTCGGTATCCCAGCCGTTCTGGTAATCGCCTCTGTTTGCATCCATGCTGCCGAAAAGTCCTGCATCAACCGCGCATTGAATTTCATGCTGGAAAGTATGCCCTGCAAGAGTTGCATGGTTTACTTCGATATTCAATTTAAAATCTTTATCCAAGCCGTAATGCCTTAAGAACCCGATCACAGTTTCAACATCAAAATCATATTGATGCTTGGTAGGTTCCATAGGCTTAGGTTCAATTAGGAAAACACCTTTGAATCCCTGGGCTCTTGCATAATCTTTTGCTTTGGTAAGAAGCATTGCAAGATGATCTTTTTCGCGTTTCATATTTGTATTTAGCAAAGACATATAACCTTCGCGGCCGCCCCAGAAAACGTAATTTTCACCGCCTAATTCAATTGTTGCATCAAGAGCCCGCTTAATCTGCGAAGCTGCGAAAGCAACGACATTAAAATTAGGATTAGTTCCTGCGCCGTTCATATAGCGGGGATTTGAAAACACGTTTGCTGTTCCCCAAAGTAATTTTACACCGGAAGTTTTCTGTTTTTCTTTTGCATATTCAACCATTGTCTGCATGCGTTTATCGGATTCTTCCACCGAATTACCTTCTTCAACAACATCAAAATCATGAAAGCAATAAAATGGAATTCCCATCTTTGTTGTGAATTCGAATGCGGCATCCATCTTTGCTTTGGCGCGCGAGATTTCATCCTTCTCGTTTTTCCAAGGTAAATCTCGTGTTCCCGGGCCAAACGGGTCACCGCCTTCATTGCAGAAGCTATGCCAGTATGCAACTGCAAACCTGAAGTATTCTTTCATTGTTTTTCCGAAAACAACTTTATTTTCGTCATACCACTTGAAAGCCAACGGATTACGTGAATCTTTACCTTCGTATTTTATTTTACCTATACCTTTAAAAAATTCCTTTTTACCAATTATATATTCCATCTTTTAGTTCCTTATTTTTATTCTTATTTTAAAAATGAATTCAACTTACCCAACCAACGTTCGTAAGCTTCCATACTTTGCTTCAATTCTTTTTTCTCAGGCAAAATTTCCTTAACCTTGTTTAAAGAACCGAATGCATCTTTAAATGATTTGTAATAGCCTGCTCCGACAGCGGCTCCGCGTGCTGCACCCTGGGCACCATCGGTGTTAAATAATTCGATTGATGCACCGGTTATGTTTGCCAATGTCCTAGAAAACACCGGACTTAAAAACATATTTGCTCTACCGGCGCGGATAATTTTGATATCCAGACCCATCTCAGCCATAATATCAATGCCATACTTTAATGAGAATGCAATTCCCTCATGAGCAGCGCGAATTAGATGAGCTTTAGAGTGCCGGTTAAAATCCAAATCCAAAACCTGGCAGCCGATTATCTTATCCTGAAAGATTCGTTCCGCACCATTACCGAAAGGTAAAACCGAAACTCCATCCGATCCAATGCTTATGCCTTCAGCTAGAGAATTCATCTCATCATAGCTAAAATTTATTCCGATATTTTTTCGCAGCCATGAATTCAGTATTCCGGTCCCATTTACGCAGAGAAGAACGCCAAGACGTTCCTGCTTATCCGTATAATTAACATGGATGAAAGGATTCACACGTGATTTTGAATCGTAGCTTGCTTTGTCAATAATTCCGTATATAACTCCTGATGTCCCTGCAGTTGCAGCAATCTCTCCGGGATTAAGAACATTTAATGAGAATGCATTATTCGGCTGATCACCGGCGCGATATGAAACTGCTGTCCCCTCTTTTAAGCCAAGCTCCGATGCAGCTTGTCTGGTAAGCCGGCCGTGCACTTCAAAAGTCGGTTTTGCATCGGGAAAAATTTTTTCATTAAATTCAAAATAATCAAGAACATCTTTTGAAATTTTTCTTTTCTTAAAGTCCCAGAAAATTCCTTCGGATAAACCTGAATATGTTGTTGTAATTTCACCTGTCAATTTCATAGCGATGAAATCACCGGGCAGCATAAACTTATAAATTTTCTTAAACTTTGCAGGCTCATTTTCCTTCACCCATCTTAGCTTTGATGCAGTAAAATTTCCCGGTGAGTTAAGCATATGCTTAAGGCATTTTTCTTTTCCGATTTTTTTAAAAGCCCTATTGCCTATGTCAACTGCACGACTGTCGCACCATATAATGGATGGTCTGATGACCTTTTTATTGCTGTCAACTAGAACGAGTCCGTGCATTTGGTAAGAAATTCCGATGCTTTTGATTGCAGTCCCGTCGATTTTATTTTCTTTTAGAATTTCTTTTGTAAGGATTTTAATATAATCCCACCAAGTTTCGGGATTTTGTTCGGCCCAGCCCGGTTTTGGCGAATCAATTTTCATTTCTTCTTTTGGATAAAACTGATTCGCTAATAGTTTACCGGATTCTATTTCTATAATAGCAGCTTTAATTGATGAGCTGCCGACGTCATAACCTAAACTTAGCACTTAACTCTCCGAATTTACTTTTTAGTAGTGAATTTATAAATAGTCGTTTGATGATAAACCTGTCCCGGCTTTAGAATAACAGACGGCCATTGAGATTCATGCGGTGAATCGGGAAAATGCTGGGCTTCCAGACATAAACCGGCATGCTGCTGATATGCAATTCCGCCTTTGCCAATCTGAGTTCCATTTAAAAAATTACCAGAATAAAATTGAATGCCCGGCTGGTTTGTAAATACTTGCATGTATCTTCCGCTGGAAGGATCATAAACATCCGCAACTTGATGGACTTTCCCGTTGTAGTTATCTAATACAAAATTGAAATCATAACCGCCGGCTAATTTAAGCTGCTCATAGTTATCGTTTATCCTTGTCCCAATAGTTGTTAGTTTTCTAAAATCAAGAGGAGTTCCTGCAACTTTTTCAATCTTTCCTGTCGGAATAAGCTGATCATTAATCGGTGTAAAGGAATTAGCATCAATTTTTAGCTGACACTTGAGAATTGTATTATGCGGATCGCCTGTCAGATTGAAATAAGAATGATGCGAAAGGTTTATAACTGTTTCTTTATTTGTGGTAGCTTCATATTGGATTTTTAATTCGTTGTTGTTTGTAAGAGTGTAAGTAACATGGACAGTCATCTTTCCGGGATAACCCTGGTCGCCGTTCGGACTGATTAAAGTAAGTTCCAAAGCCGGACCTTCTTTGGTATTAAGAGGTTTTCCTTCCCAAACGACTTCACTGAATCCGAGCTTTCCTCCATGCAGCTCATTACCTCTTTCATTTGCAGAGAGCTTGTATGTTTTACCGTCTAATGTAATTTCGGCTTTTCCAATTCTGTTTGCATATCTCCCCACAATTGAGCCGAAGTAATCTGTGCTTTTTACGTAGCTCTCGAGATTATCATAACCGAGGACAATGTCCGCATATTTACCATCGCGATCTGGCATAGTAAGTGAAACAACTCTGGCTCCGTAAGTAATAACTTTCATTTCAGCGCCGAGCTTGTTGTGCAGAGTGAATTCGTATACTTTTTTACCATCCTTCATTGTTCCGAATAATGATTTTTGAATCGTCGATTTATCCATTTTACCTGATTGAGCAAAAACCGTCAAGAATGAGAATGCAAAGACAGTTAACGTAAGCAATAACTTTTTCATTTTATTCCTCCAAAAGTTTGGTTTGAAAATCCGAAGTAAACTTTAATTATTATCCTTTCCCGGGTTTAAATTTAAATATATATACTAAGCCCAGAATAATTAGCAATACGCCCCACCAAATGTCGGAATGAACCTGATGAAGTACAACATCAGCGCCAAATGACGGGTTGAACAATCCATAAATTCCGGCTCCAAAAACTATAATACCGTAAATTAATAATATCAAACCGATGAAAAACCAAATTGAAATTCTTCCTACTTCTGACATGTTGACCTCCTACCAGAAAATTATATTTAGTATTATAAAAGCTGCTAAGACTACTCCGGCCCAAAATATAGGTCGTTTAGTCAGCGGTAAATCTCCTTCAGACGGAAGCACTGTGCAGCTACGAACCAAGCCGTTAAGCTCTGCTTCTGCTTTCGGTTTTGTTAAGTAGCTGACTATTACTGTAACGCCGACGCATATTAACCATGACCAAAGTGCTCTATACATATCTGCCGCCATAGTTTTAGCATCGGCGGACAGAGCAAAAACTTTCAGCATAGCAGGATCAAATTTAACTGCTAAGTACATCCCCACGGATGAAACAATGCCGGACAGCAATCCCCAGAAACCGCCGGCTGCAGTTGCCCTCTTCCAAAGCATTCCAAGTACAACTGTACCAAATAACGGTGCGATAAAGAAACTGAACAATGCTTGAACATAATCCATAATACTTGCAAAATCTTGAACGAGATATGCGGTACCGATGCTGACGATTACGCCTAGAAATGTGGTCCATCTTCCCATTTTTACATAATAAGAATCTTCTCTTTCCGTGCCTTTAAGCTTAAGGTGAATAGGCTTATAAATATCATATGTCCATACTGTTGCAAATGCACTTACGTTGCCGGCCATTCCGGACATAAAACCGGCAATTAATGCAGTAATTCCAAGACCAAGCAGCCCGGGACTTAAATATCGTGCAAGCATCAAAGGAAGGACTTCATTATAACTTTGGGCACCGGTTGCAACAGCCTCCTGCTGGCTAACCAGATGCGGCAATACTGCTAATCCCAATAAACCCGGAAGAATAACTATAATCGGGACAAACATCTTAAAACCTGCGCCGATAATCGGAGCCATTTTTGCCGAGCGCAAATCTTTTGCAGAAAGAAGCCTTTGAACTACAAGAAAGTCGGTAGTCCAGTATCCGAATGAAATTATTGCACCGAGACCAAAGACAATTCCGATCCAGTTTATTCCCATCGGGTTATCTTTGAAGGATCCCAGTGTACTCCATAAATGTATGTAATCTCCGTGAGGAAAATTCTGATGAATTCTTGCAATTAAACCTCCCCAGCCGCCAACTTCAATTAAGCCTAGAATAGGGACTAATAGTGCACCAAGCCATATTAACACAAATTGAAGTACTTCATTAAAGATTGCCGAAAGCAGACCGCCGAGAACAACATAGACCATAACAGTAATTGAAGAAACCCAGATACTGAAATTGATATCCCAGCCGAGAACAACTTTCATTACAAGGGCCATTGCATACATATTTATTCCGCTCATTAGTACAGTCATAAAGCCGAATGTAACTGCAGACAGCATACTTGAGCTTTCACCAAAACGAAGCTTTAAATATCCGGGGACAGAATGTGTCTTTGATATATAATAGAATGGCATCATTATAATTGCAAGGAAAAGCATAGCCGGTATGGCGCCTATCCAATACCAGTGAGTTGCGAGTATACCATATTGATACGCCGAAGCTGCCCATCCCATTAGTTCAAGCGAACCGAGATTTGCTGCAATAAAAGAAAGACCAGCAATCCAGGCAGTCATTTTTCTTCCGGCCAGAAAGAAATCGTCACCGGTTTTAGTATACTTCAATAAGTAGTATCCAATTCCCAGGACAAAAATGAAATATATCGCTATAATTACGGAATCAATCCAGTTTAGAGAAACAAGACTGGATGTACTTGCTAATATTGGTGTAAAGCCAATGAATGTACCGTTTATCATAAATTTTCCCTTTAAAAAATTCTTAAATTGAAATAGTTAAAAAGTTGTACATTTTTATAATTATTGAAATTATATTTATTTAATTATAGTTAAACTTTTCACCCTGAGAAATGTATTCTACTATTGTTTAACAAACTCTTTATATTCTATAAAAAGACACGATTTTCTATTAAAATTACCTGTACTCATAATTATAATTAACTGATTCCGAATCATGGAATAACAGATTTTCCTTTATTATAATTTCTATAGGAATTGTAATCTCTTTATTTACCTTTTCTCCAACCACCAATTTTCTATAAAGAGTATAAATTCCGGCGTATCCCTGCTGTTCGGGATTTTGCGAAATTAAAAAATCTATTATATTTTTTTTCATATATTCTATATTGTCGGGTACAAGGTCAAAGCCGATTAAAAATATTTTTTTATCAACATTTGCATTTTCAAGATATTTAGCCACTTCGTAAGTGTGGGAGTTTGAGACGAAAACCCCTTGCAAATCTTTTTCCTTATTACGAAGTTCTTCAAAAATATTTTCTACTTCTGATTTTGAACAATTTTCAGGTACATCTGTTTTAATAAGTTTTATATTTTCTCTACCTGACATGTAATCTGTAAATCCGCGCATTCTTTCACTTATATGAATTGTATCCGGTAAAAATCTAACCATAGAAATAGAACAAGTACTTTGCACAATCATGCTCATTAATTGAGCAGCAACAATTCCTCCATGATAAGAATTTTGATGAATTGATGAAAGATAATCTGAATTTGGGACCTCGGTATCAATTAAAACATAAGGAACGTTTTTAGGTAATTGACTGAAAAACCATTTGGTTTGTTCCATATAAATTGGAGCTAAAAGTACTCCGTCAAAATTCCCTTTTAATACTTTTTGAGCCGCCTCTAAAAAAGAACTTTTTGAAAATTTATCGAACAGTAAGAAATGGGCATTTAACCCGAAGTGCCGGAGATTAGCACATGCTTTATCAATTCCAATTTTAGGCAGGCTCCAATAACCGCCGTCTTGTTCAAGGTAAGGAAAAATTACTACAATATTGTAAGATGGATCGAGAGCGAGATTTCTTGCAAATAAATTCGGCTTATAATTTAAATCCTGGATAATTTTCTCTATTTTTTCTTTTGTTGAAGGCTTTACTTTACCACGATTATTAACAACCCTGTCAACTGTCCCCACGGAAATATTTGCCAACTTTGCAATTTGTTTTAGAGTCGGTCTCATAAATCTTATTTAATTTATATCAGCATTTACAAAAATAAAATTATTCATGCTTAAAATGTGTGTATATATAATATTAACGATGAATAATAAAATTTTATCTATTTATAACTTAAAATAATCTATTTGAAAATATAGAAGTTTAAATCAATCATATCTATAATTTTGTTTTGATGTGTGCGCGCACATCGTTAAAATAAAGAACAAACGTATTAAACGCAAGGAAAATTTTCTATATTATTTTCCTTTATACTTATTAATGGCAAATAAGACTAAAATGATATAAAAGTAACCGGTGAATCATTTAAAAATGAAAAAATTATCAATCTTTTATTCATTAAAAATTTTATGTAATAGCAGCAGAAAATTCACCGAAATCAAAATAACCAGGGAATTCAACTAATTTAGTAATGCCGAAAAATACTGATTCTATTTTTCTTAAAAATCGAATGGATTAGTATTTGAGACGTCACAGAAAAATACATTTAATATTTGCCGCTCTACATACCATATTGGAAAACAAAAATCGTCGTAAATACTATTTTTAGTGTTTTCATTTCATTTTCCCAAATGATTTAAAATTTCTCGTTTTAGGTTATTTGCTTCAGTGTAATCAGATTTCAAAGTTAAACATTTATTTATCATAGCAAGTGCTGATTTAAAATCTGCTTTTTTGAAATAAGCCAAGGAAAGATTATACAACACCGATTGATCCTTAGGATCTGATTGATAAGCTTCTGTTAAATATTTAATTGCATTATTAAAATTCCCGATATACAATGCCATAATTCCATCCCTCTTCGGGGTATAATCTGCCAGATCTAATTTATTTTTTTCATAAAAGTATCTAATTGCGCCGTCAAGGTCTTTCAGAGCAGGATACTGATAGATCAGAACATTCATATACTTTAAATATTCTTTTATATTATCTTTTCTCAAATAGTATGTAGCACCAATAAAGTGTGCATTAACCCAAGAGACTTTGTTTTCTATTTGAAACATGGCAAGCGAATCGATAAAATCTTTGGGATTAAGTAAATTGTCAAAATCCTTTTGTTGAAACTCCGACATCACTTTATTTTCTTTTTTATAAGGCCAATTATCTTTCAGTATAGTAATATCATCATTACCCATAATCGAATCGAGATTTGTAAACATAAAATTAGCTCGTGTAGCACTATCCTGCTCGCTAAAAGGAATTTTAGCATTTTCTGTATTTGGGAGATATCCTTGCTTTTCCATACAATCATAGAAAGCTTTCCCCATAAGCTGATAACCTTTTACATTCGGATGCAAATGATCAACGAATAGATTGTCACCAACTATTCCATCCGGGCTTGCAGAAGCAAATATTGAATCTATAGGAACGACGTGATCATGAAATTCCAAGCCCAAGTTTTCAATAACCTTGTTCATTTGTTCAGGCGCCCTGAACCTAAGCGCGTCCAAATCCTTTGCCAGTTTGAAAAGAGAATCCGCAATTGTATAATTCTTATTCTTTAATTCATCTTCCGCTTCTTCATAAACCTGATCTGCAGTTTGATAGCCTGGTGTTGTAACCGAAATAAATGGTTTCTGATCTTTTAAATTGCTGGTCAGCCTGCCTAATATTACCGGCACTCCTTTATCTTTAATCAACTTTAAAATATCGGTCATGTTCTCCTTAAATTGTTCAATACCTTCGTCGAACAATTTTGAATTCAAAATAATGGATTTGTTTTTTGCCATTATGGACATCAATGTGCCTGAAGGTATTTTACCTTTTGATGAAAACAATGACGTTACCCAATGTAAAGAATTGCGTACTAGCTGTGTTATCCTAAAGTCATTCAAATACAACATTAATCTGATTAAAGTTCGATGTGAGCCAAATGATTCAACCGAACCGACACCCAACGCTCCGTAATATTCATTATGCCCTGCATAAATTAAAATTAAATCCGGTTTTTGATCCAGTACACCCGGCAAAAGATCTAATAAAGTGTAAGAGTTTACCGCTGTCATACCCAAATTAACAACCTCGATTTTAGTATGAGGATATACCAATTCCAACCTTCTCCGTATATAACGTGCAAATGTTCCCGTAGGAGCAAACGGAAAACCTTCCGCACTACTTCCACCTAAAACAAAAACCCTAAAGGCGTTTGCTTTTTTATAAATGTCAAACTCATCTTCACTTTTGGTCGGATAAAAATCCCCACTGGGAAAATACTTTTTGCCGATGTTCCGGTTTATTATATATTTTCCTTCACCTATATTTACCCACTGATCAAAATTATAGCCATAATTTATTATCCTTAAAAAAATTTCGAGTACAACCAAAAATATAATGGGCAGTAAGATTAATACTACATAAAACCATTTTGGAGTCTTTTTTTCTGATGCCTTAATAATATTTTTTATTTCAGCAGACGTAAGATTGTATTTTTTAGAGATTTGATTTATGGAAAGCTGGTCTTTATCGGCTAAAATCTGCTTCTTTATCTCTTTGGATATTTTCAAAAGTACCTCTAAATAATTTACAAAGATAAAAATTTTTATCCGTAAAAATATATATTAATACTTTCAACTATAAAAATTTTATTTTAGCAAATATAGCTCGGATCATTAAAAATATTCAGGCAAAATCTCATATATTTAGAAATAGTTCTCATCTGGTTATGCGGGTAAGACATGCTTGCGGAAAAAATTATTTATGATATATAAGAACCAATTTTTTTTCTCTTTATAATAATTTATTCCAAGTAATTACTCTCCATGGCATAAATTAATTTGTATATAATTAATATTTAATTGAAATTAGCTGGCTTTTAAATTTTATTTATATAGTTTTTTCGTTTATTTTTAATTAAAAAATTTTAGACCTGTAGAACTACTTTTACGCAGTCTGTTTATTTATTTGATTAATTATGAAATAAAATGTTTATCTTAGGAATATCCGCATATTACCATGATAGCGCTGCCTGTCTTGTAAAAGACGGAGAAATAATTTCTGCTGCCCAGGAGGAAAGATTTACAAGAATAAAGCACGACTTTAATTTTCCATCAAACGCTATTCAATTCTGCCTAAACCACTATGGTATTAATTCGTCTCAGCTAGACCTGATTGCATTTTACGATAAGCCTTTCTTAAAATTCGAAAGACTTCTTGATACCTATTTAAGCTATGCACCTATAGGGATTAAGTCATTTATTAAAGCTATGCCGCTTTGGATAAAGCAAAAACTTTGGATGAAAGATTATATTCAAAAAGAGCTTAAATACAACGGCAAAATAATTTTTCCTGAGCATCACTTATCCCATGCGGGTTCGGCATTTTATCCATCGCCTTTTGATGAGGCTGCAATCCTTACTATAGATGGTGTAGGAGAATGGACAACAACAAGCTTCGGCACAGCAAAAGGAAACCGGATCGAACTTCTTTCAGAAATTAAATTCCCTCATTCTCTCGGTTTGCTTTACTCGGCATTCACATATTACACCGGCTTTAAGGTGAATTCGGGTGAATATAAAGTTATGGGATTGGCACCATACGGTAAGCCGAAGTATAAGGACATTATTCTTAAGGAATTAATTGATGTTAAATATGACGGTTCCTTCAGGATGAATATGGAATATTTTAATTATCCCGCCGGACTTAAAATGACAAACAAAAAGTTCAATAAGCTCTTCGGCGGACCGCCGCGGGAACCGGAAACGAAACTGACTCAAAAAGAAATGGATATTGCTGCATCCATTCAGGCAGTTACTGAAGAAATCGTTTTGAAAGCGGGGAACTACGTCTATAAAAAAACAGGTATGAAAAATCTTGCTTTTGCCGGTGGAGTTGCCCTGAATTGTGTAGCAAACGGTAAACTGCTTCGAGATGGTCCATTTGAAAATATTTGGATTCAACCGGCGGCCGGAGATTCAGGGGGAGCACTTGGTGCTGCTTTAATCGGGTGGTACTTATATTTCAATAAAAAGAGAATACAAAACAGCAAAGAAGACTCCCAGCATGGTTCCTATCTCGGACCAGAATATTCCGAAGAAGACATCTTGAAATTTATAAATAAAAACGGACTATTTTACAAAAGACTGAGCAATGAAGAAATTTCCGAAAATATTGCAGATCTAATAGCGCAGGAAAAAGTTATCGGTTGGTTTCAGGGAAGAATGGAATTTGGTCCCCGGGCTCTTGGTTCAAGATCGATTATAGGTGATGCCCGTTCTACTAAAATGCAATCGGTAATGAACCTAAAAATAAAATTCCGTGAAAGCTTTAGACCGTTTGCGCCTTCCGTGCTTGCAGAAAAAGTCTTCGATTATTTCGAAATGAAAGAAGAAAGTCCTTACATGCTGCTTGTTGCAGACGTAAAAAAGGAAAGACAAAAAGAATTGAATGCTGAAGAAAAAAAACTGTCCGGAATTGACATGCTTAAAGTGGTTCGTTCAGACATTCCGGCAGTTACTCATATCGATTATTCAGCAAGAATTCAAACCGTATGCAAAGAAACTAATCCGAAATATTATAGTTTAATTTCAAAGCTTGATGAAAAGTACGGGTGTGGAGTCATTATTAACACTTCATTTAACGTAAGAGGTGAGCCGATTGTATGTACACCGGAAGACGCTTACAAGTGTTTCATGCGAACAGATATAGATTATCTGGTCCTAGGGAATTTCATTTTGAAGAAAGAAGAACAAAAACCGCTTGAAAAAGATACTGATTGGCGGAAAAAATTTGTAACGGATAAAACTAAACTAAAAATAACTCAACCGTTCAAGGATGCAATTAGTGAAATAAAGGAATCAAAAAAGGATCTGAAGAAATTCGGATTAACCGTAGGAATTGTCTTGATTTTTATTGCCGGATTTCTGCTTTTAAAACAAAAGCCGTCGGCGATTTATTTCGGAATTACCGGAAGCATACTTTTTTTACTCGCATTTGCCGCACCGACTATATTAAGGCCGGTGAATAAAGTTTGGATGACATTCGCAATTATTCTCGGCCAGATAATGACGCGGATAATTCTATTAATATTATTTTATGTTGCGCTTACACCCTTGGGCTTGATTGCAAAAATATTTGGAAAAGATTTTATTGATAAGGATAAAAGAGTTTCTAAAGATACCTATTGGCAGGCAAGGGAAGAAAATAAATTTGAAAAGATTGATCTTGAAAGACAATTTTAATTTATATTAGTATAGTTAATTTAATTCATTTATAATATATATAACTAAAGAATTATGGGAAAATTATCTATTATATCCGAAATATGGCAGTTCTTAAGGGTAAGGAAGAAATGGTGGCTTGCACCTATTTTAATATTGCTTTTGCTGCTCGGAACTTTAATAGTGCTTACACAAGGTTCGGCGCTTGCACCTTTTATCTATTCCATTTTTTAAGATCAGAAATACATATTTACAATTTGTAAGAGATATGATACAAAGGACTTTATTGGAAATAGTTTTTTGTTTCTGGATAAGAATATTAATTATTTGTCCGTAATCTTAGTCTGAAGGATCTTAAGCTTACATTTTTTTTCCGCATTATAAAAAAATATTTATCCGGTAAAATAAGAAAGGGCGGAAACTTTTCCATGATTAATTCATTTAATGAATAGGTTTTGCAAAACTCGTTTTACTAGATTTCCCAAAGCCGGAGATTAAAAATATGAAAAGGATAAAATACATGCTTAACCCGGAAAAGAAACTAAAAGTGAAACCAAAAATCATAGATAGAATGACTGCCGATATTGAACCAAGGACAGAAAATATTCCATTAACACCGTACATCCATGGAATATATCCTGCTAAATTGTTCTGCTTTAAAATTTGTATTCCTGTAGGGAAAGGAATACCTAGCAGAAAACCTAAAGGTAACAATAAAACAAAACAAACAATTGCTCTTATAACCAGTCCGTAAGAAAGTAATCCGTTCAAGATTACCGGGTAAATAACAAACAGGATCACTCCGGCTATTACTATTAAACTTAAAATACTTTTTAAACGTTTTACAGCGTCATGCGAATGTATTTTTCCGCCGGAAAAACTGCCGACTCCCATTCCAACCAGAAGTGAGCCAAGCAATATAGACAACGCAATTGTAGGTGAGCCGAGATAAAGAATGAATTTCTGGAAAAGTGATATTTCCAGGATCATAAATCCGATACCGATACAAATGAAAATTAAAAGAGGTAATAAAACCTTTTTTTTGTCATTATCTTTTTTATTTTTTTTCGATTTTGATTTTATCTTTATAAAAGGAATTATTACGGACAAAATTGCAATAATTATTACCACAATTAAAAGATTTTTAAAGTCATCAGGCACACCCTTGTCCACTTTATAAAAATAAGGGCTATCGTCGTTAACAGGTGAAATATCAGAGCTATTCTTTGCTATAATCTCTTTAAGCGAACTCCGTCCATCTCTAAGATCATTTAAGAGAACATTTTCAACTTCATTGTTGACAGGATTATTTAGATACGGGAAATATGTTACATGAGGCAAATCAACGGGTAAAGATTTTGCAACTTTTACCATAGCTTTTATTTCACTTAGAGTAAAAGCAGATTTTTTAATTACAATTGTCGGTCCATAATCTCTTCCAAGAATTAAGAAGTGATTTATAGCGCTAGAATTATCAATCCCGTTTTCTTTAAAGGAATATAAAGTAGTAATAATAAGCCTAATAAGTTCCCACCTATTATGTACTGTAAATATCAATTCCCCGTTCGGGGTTAGAATATTTAAATAGTCTCTTATCGCTTCCTCCGTTAATAGAAAATTTTCATTGGAAGCAAGTCCATCTATATTTTGCAACTGTTTTGTTGAAGGCAGAACTAAGACGATAATATTGTAATGCTGTCTGGTACTTTTTACAAAATGACGGCCTTCCGCTACTTCAATTTTTACGTTTGGGAAGCTTGTATAAATGCCGCCGTTATAATTGCCGTATTCCTTTACTATATCAACAAAATCCCGGTTAATTTCTACGCCGGTGATATTTTTTACACCGCCAAAAATTCCCATAAGAATTTCTTTTCCGCCTCCGGGTCCAATGTCCAGCATATTTTTCTTTTCTTCTTGATTCAAGAATAAAAAAGGAATTGCTGTTGTATGGCTCAGCAGAAGATAATTAAGAAGTGTATCATGGTGTGCAATGTTCCCGTTAAATCTGTACATTTGGGTTCCCGCCGCACCGTCTATGAAAAGATCTTTAACAAAATTACGATTATTATACTCCACAAGGTCCGTTCTTCCGTCAATACTCCACCTACTATCGATTATTTGGGGTTTTATATTGGGGTCATCATAGGTATAATAAATGTCCTTTTCAGGGAAATGACCAATCGGAATTGCTCCTAATAAGTCCCTCTTACCGAAAACCGTCAGCACAATAATTAAAAAGAAAAAGGAAAAGTACAACAATGTTTGTCTTCTCCTTTCAATATCGAAATAATGAACCGATGAAATAAATAAAACAAGAGCTAAAAACAGAACGGCATTTGCCGCATTGAACAAATCAAAAATATATAATGCCAGAATGGACCCTAATGCCGCACCTATTAGATCCGAAGCATAAATTTTAAAACCGGCGCTTGCATAAATACTAAAAAACTCAGCATACACAATTCCGGCAAAAAAGAATGGGAAGAAAAGAAATAAGAAATAAAGATAAGGGCTAGTAATGGAGAAGATAATTTCCAGTACAATAAAAAAAATAAGTGAAATCCCCGAAAGAAAGATGAACTTGCTGAATATTTTCGGACCTTTAGCTGATCCTTCATCCGGTTTTATTTTGTAATATGAATAAATTCCGCCGCTTCCTAAACCCAAAATGGCCAAAGACAAAATTATAAAAGCATAATTTTGAACAAATATTAACGAAGAAATTCTTGTGGATATTATTTCAAAGCAAATAACAACTGCCGATATTAACAGGATATTAAAATTTAAGATTCTAGTGCTGTTCATCTTTATTTAGCTGCAATTGCTTTGGATAAAGCGTTTTCAAATATTTTTACACCATACTTTTGCTTTAACTTTGCATAAATCTCATCAGATATTTTTTGGAAGTAATAATTTTTGAACTCTTCTTCTATTCTTTTACCTTTAACATCGTCAAAAGTAAGCTGCTTTTCCGGCAGGATCTTAAAACAATTAATAACAGCAAACTGTTTTCCTTTTGTAGAATCATTAAATTCAATCGGTCCGGCGCTTTGGTTTAATTTCAATGCAAATGCAGCCTTTGCCAGGTAGTCCCCACCTGCAGTTCTGTAAGCCTTAAGCGAGCCATCCCGCTCACGAATATACTCTTTAATATAATAGGATTCTTTTATCTTTTCAAACGGCGTTCCTTTTTTAATTTTATTTATATCTGCAGCAGCCTTTGCGCTATCCGAATAAATCCTTGCGTAAATGTAAACTAATTTTAGCTGATAGAATATTGAATCTTTTTGAGCTTCATAAAATTTATGTAATGCCTCCGTTGTCGCTTCGGGTATGCTTCCGTCAATAACAGCCTTATTATACAAATAAACAATTTTATTTTTTATAATGGGATCTTTTGTATGTGGATTAACTAATTCCTTTTCCAGACCAAGTTTTTTTGCAGCCTTTGCTACGTTATCATTGTAAACTGCATTTAAAATAAATTCTTTCACATTGCCGGGGTTTAGTATTGTATTGCTATTCGGGATTATAATTTCATCCAGCAACCGGAGATATTCCTTTAAATCAACGTTGCCATTATTGTAGGAAAGTATTTTAAAATCATTACCGTTCGAAATAGCATTTTGGATTATATCTTTATAAGCACCTCCATAGAAATGCGCATCTTTGGACGACCATTTAACTATTTGATCAAGTCCTTTTTGATTCCACTTTATTGAGTTTTTATCTATAAGTTCATTCCTAAAATTATCGAACGCTTTATCGGATGCCTGATAAAATCCTTTCTGAAGTTGTGATATTATCTTATCTTTTATCTTTTCAAAAGGCTCCAATTTTATTTTTTTAATATCCAATACCTTTACAATGTGAAATCCGTCCTCAGATTCTAAAACCCTTGTGTATCCTTTTTTAAGATTAAAGACGACATTGCTAACCGGGTCCATTATACTTTGCCACCATGTCATACTTTTTTGATTATTAATAATAATATTTGTCAATGAATTTAATTTTACAAGTTCTTGTATACTATAACCATTGCTAAAACCATCCTCTACATTCATTGCTACTGTTTTTAGCGAGTCAAGTGACTTTTTTGTTGAATTTCCCGGAACCGGTAATATAATCTCATCAAAAATTATTTCTTTATCCATTTCCTTGTATGCCTTGGCGGCATTTTTTTCATTAGCGTACTTTTCGATAAAATTTTTATCAAAGTAAGTATTTATTAATTCATAGTTAATGTAACGACTAATTTCCTTCATCAAATCTTTATTTTCATTTAGATTCCTGTCAAAGAAATCAATTAACTTCAGTTGATTTATTATCATTATATTTAATGCATTATTGTAAGCAACGGATTTGTTACGAAATCTTAGAACAAAATGCCAATCAGATACGTTTTTCTTAAGTTCGTTTAAAGTTATCACATAATCTTTGCCAATACTGGCAATTACTTCATCATTTCCATTTATATTTGATTTGTCTTTTGTACAGCCTGAAAATGCAAGAAATAAAATCATAAAAAATAGAAGTAGATATTTTTTTAGATCCATTAACAGCTCCTGAAAATAAGGTTAAATAATATAACCAAAGTTTGGTAATTCAAGAAAGTTATTAATTTTTCGGTAGTGTTCCAATTATGACATTTAAGTGATGGTCCGGCTCCACTACCCCTGACAAATTTACAAATTTTAATTGTTATCCCAAATGGACATGCCTACCGGCAGGTAGGGTCGAGGGATGATTTACTCTTACCTAATAAATTTTAGATATTAGGACACTAAAAATTTTTCAAATAAACAATTGGAGAAACAGTCTATAAAAAGTAACCTTCGAGGTTTCAAAAAAAAGAATTCTCAACCTCGAAGGCTAGTAAATACTCAGTAACTATACAATCATTAGAAAATAAACAAAACGCTTTTAATTAAGCTTTGGGGTTTGATATTTCGCAAACCCCAAAATTATATTAAATACTATTTCATTAGAACCATTTTCTTTGAAATAGCTTGGTTTCCGAATTTGATCTGATAAATATAAACACCGCTTGCCAGATTTGTTGCATTAAATGTTACATGATATGTTTGAGCGGTTTTAAATCCGTTAACTAAAGTAGCAACTTCTTCACCTATAATATTGTAAACCTTCAGCGAAACATTACCGCTGTGAGGAAGCGTGAAGCTTATGCTTGTTGTCGGGTTAAACGG
The DNA here is from genome assembly GCA_046705645.1 of Ignavibacteriaceae bacterium. Classification (GTDB taxonomy): domain Bacteria; phylum Bacteroidota; class Ignavibacteria; order Ignavibacteriales; family Ignavibacteriaceae; genus FEN-1297. Next base: position 17,456 of record JBJKQE010000279.1, read on the forward strand.
ATTCGGATAATTCTGCTGCAGTTCGAACTTATGAGGCTGCTCATTTACACTTTTAACTGCATCAATTTTCTTTGTTCCGTCCAAAACTGAGTCAACGTAACTCATATCTGCTTGAGAACTCCATGTTGCATTTGCACTTGGGAACCAGTTTAAATCGCCAAGCGGGTAACCATTAATACCGGCTGTCATCAAATTGGAATCAGTGTAAGAAAGATCAATCGGAATTGGCCAATCGGCATAGATGAAATTTGATGCTTCCGGATCGCTTGCTTGACGCCAGGATGGCATTGGAGTACCGTAGCTCGTATCAACGCATGCAATAGCATAATCATGTATTACTTGAAGCTGAGTGGTAAATAAAACATCTGTATTCGCAAAGGTCGGTAATTGATTGTACCATTTGCCATTAGTAAGAAGAGGATAATTTGTCTTATCCATAAATAAGCTATCGGTTCTACTATTCATGATAATCATCTGTGAAACCCACTGTGTACTGCCGTCTACTTTATTAGTATTTAAAGTTGAAATGATATCGGAAAGGGACGGATCCCAATAAACTAAGTTCTTGTCGGCATAAAAGTTTTTTTTGTTTGCATTGAAAGTAGAATCGACACGCAAATTAACAAGACCCATTGGCTCTCCCCACATATCTACTTCACCTGCATCAGCTTTGAAAAGCGGCGGGGCATAACCCTGCAGCTGGCAATTTACAAAGATGTTATTCGTTTCACTCATATTTGTTTGGTCGCCGTTATTCATAAAAATATAACCGGCACAATCAATAAAGTCATTATGATTGAAAGCCACTTTGTGAACGTTAACCCCATATCTAAATTTGTATGCAGTGCCCTGGAAATTCACGTGTGTACAGTTTTCAACAACAAGAGTATCTATCTGAGTAACACCGCCGGAATTGAAATCTGTAATACCACCATTTCGACGGCAAGTATGACCGTCCATATTTACCATGTAATCGTTTGTAAAAAATACTCTTGTGTTGGCAGGCGGGCCACCAACCCAGCACCACCATGTATGTTCCATAATACAATTATCTACTTGAAGTCTCTCACCGGCGCCATTAAAACCAAAGAATGCCCATCCTCCGTTATTGCCGGCAGAATTACCAATTTCAAGATCAACGTTTTTAATAAGCAGGTCATTATTGATTGTCATACCTCCATATGAGGTAGTATTTGTGGTATTTGTACCTGAAATAATCGGTGGAGCATCACCTTTGTTAGTTTTCAAAGATGTCTGTGTTGGGCCCATAATAATGGTTCTATATTTGGACGAAGTTACAGGATTATTATCGCATGAGTATAGTCCGAGGTTATCCAGCATATACACACGACCTGCGGGAGCCAAAGAATCCGAAGCCATTAAAAGGGTTAAAGTATTCGTACCGTTAAACGCAATATCATCTTTTACCCAGAGAGTATCGCCATCTGCACTTACCTTCGATACATACTGCGGATCATAAGACTGTGCAAGCACCGTCGATACAAGGAAAAGAGCCATACTAAAAAGTAATATTGTGCTTTTCATTTTGCCTCCTTAAATTAGTTGTTAATTGATTTTTAGTGAATTACTAATAATTTTTTTTGTCTTATAAATTTTCTACACCTCCTTTTTTAGACTTCATTATATTAAAAATTAACCATTAAAAAGTATATCTTAAATTCATCTGGAATGTTGTCGGAAAATATAAAACCGATACAAGATTTTTAGTTATTGGAGCATTCGGACTTGTTCTATAATTTTGATACGTACTTATTCCATTGTGAAAGATATTTGTTCCATTCAAAGAAAGGCTCAATCCTTTAAAGGGCAGATCTTGTTTAACCGAAAAATCCCATCTGTATATATTGCCGGTAAAAGAAGTCGTTTCAGGTCTTGAGCCTACCGAGTTCAATACATTACCGGTTAAGCTAAATGATATACGACCGGAGAAGCCTTTATAGTCAATACCAAGTGCCACGTTCAACACATCATTTGCCTGCTGAATTAATCTCCCGACATAAGATGTATCCTCCGTAGTGTACCTCTGTCTGACATGATGAGTAACCGAGTCAATATAATTAGTAACAACATTTCGAAGAATAGTGTAAGCCGTATTTGACCCTGATTTTGTATAGTTTATATCCAAAACCAAAGCACTAAGCGGACCGGGCAAATACCAGAAATTTGTCTGCCAATCAATTTCAATTCCTCTTATAAAGCCGAGGTTCGGATTGTTTAAAGCAAGATTGATAACTTGAGTGTTCGGCACCGTAAAACCAAATCTCTGCCACAATGTTGTCGAGTCGGGTATATAAGTGTTTGGAGCAAATTGAGCTCGATCCAAATAGAATATTGATGTATTATACATTTGATTTTTTATTATCTTATAGAATGCATCTATAGTAAAGAGGCCAATATAATTGTCATGGAATGATCCGACAACATCAAAGTTATGTGCTGTAGCAGGCTTTAACTCAGGATTTCCAAGTTCAAAGGTGCCGGCATAAAAGGCAACTTTAGGAATAATTGCCGTATAATCCGGGCGGGAAATACCGTTTGTATATGCAAGTCTAACATTTGCCCAATCATTAACTTTATAATCGAGCAGCACATCGGGGAATAGATTATTATCAGTCCGGTTTACATTGAATGCCTTGTAAGGGATGCTATTGGGGTGATAAATTCGAGTATAATAAACATTTGTGGAATCGTTAACTGAAATTGACCCGCCTTCCGTACTAACACAGTCACCAAAAACCGTATGAGTAACATATGTAACATTGGCATGGTAATTCATGTTATAGCTTTCGTACCGGACTCCGCCAACCAACGTTAACCGAGGGCCAATATTAAAAGTACCCATTACATAACCTGCTGAAAATTGTTCTGCACCGTTCCAATCATTTTTATAGCTATCTGCATACTGTATGGGGGTAGACCAGCCTTGCTCGGAAAGTTTCAGCCAGGTATCATATATACTCCGGTTTAATGTATACTTAAAACCCCCCTTATTAAAATCATATAAGCTACTCAAATAATATTGTCCCCTATTAAAGTTATTATTCATAACCATCGAAAATTTCACCGGATTAACATTGCTAACCCCAAGGTAAGCATTTGCTACCGGATTTACATACAAATCATTCGCACCATGGGCGAAGTCCTCATCAATATTATTTTCACGTGTTGTTCTTATATACTTACCGCCGGCTTTAAATGTAGCAGAGACATCTTTACCAAAGTTAACCGGCGCCGACACATCAAATGATGCATTATATAAATGCTGATAAAACTGGTTGGCAATACTTTGAGTCCAGCCCCCTATTGTTGCTGCAGCAGGATCTTGCGGGTTAAGATTGTTAAAGACTCCAAGTGCCTTAGTAAGTGACATGCCCTCTTGTGCAGGCAGAGTATTATAGCTTACTTTAGTACTGTCAGCATTGTAACCAAATGGAGCAGTAGTTCCGGTTTGATTATAAAATTCGCTCCATGCGGCGCCGTAAAGACCAGCCGAATATCCGAAAATTGTATATTGTTCTGTGGCAGAATGAGCCAGGCTTAAATTTAATTTGATATTTCCGAAATTATTTTCTAACTGAAGCGCATTAATCCATAAGTCTTTTCCAAATAAACTGCGATTCGGCGTATATATAACCGAAGTATTATTAAAATTGAAGTTAATATAATTCTGAAGTTGATCTGTAACATCCCCGGCATACGTATTTTGAAAAATTATTTTACCATTCGGAAGACGATAATCCATTATAAGACTGCCGCCGCTGTTCTTAACTATATTGGCGTCGTATTCAAATTGCGCAGCGGTAGTTACGTATGTAGCCTGTCCGTAATCATTATTGCCCGTTCCATAAAATGTCGGTGTAATGGAAGCTACCTGGTTACCGCCATCGGTACGGTCCATATTTCCTTGCAGGAAAATTCCCAATTTGTCATTAAAGAAACGATCACTAACGCTTGCCCAAAACTTATAATTATCGGCTACATGATCTTGCGAATTGTAATTTCCTTGAGCCAGAGCGTCAAAATGAAGTCCCGAAGGAGCTTCCCTTAATCTTAAATTAACCACTCCACCAAGAGCATTAGCATCCATATCCGGTGTAAGAGCTTTCACAACTTCAATGCCGGAGAGCAAATTTGAAGAAATAAAACCAAGGTCAGTTGCTCGCGTGTTCATATCTGTTGACGGTAATTCTACACCATTTAACAAAATCTGATTCAATTTAGCCTGGACTCCTCGGATAACCACCTGGTCTCCGTTCATAAGGGAAACCCCGGGCAGACGGCTGAGCGCCGTAGCCGCGTTATCATCAGGTAATTGATGAATCCTTTCTGCCGACACTACGTTTATTATTGTATTTGACGTCAGCTGCTGGTTTATTGCAGCCCGTTGACCGGATGCCTGGGCAGTAACAGTAACAGTTTTGCCTTCAATAGCCACACTTGCTAATGCAACATTAATTTCTAAAGTTTTACCGGGGGTTACTTGTAGAGGTATGGTTTTTTCTTTGTAACCAATATACCGAACTATTAAAGTATATGAACTCGATGGAACTTCAGGAATAACATAGCTACCACTCATATCTGTAGCAGCCCCAAGACTTGTTCCTTTCAGCCAAACATTCGCACCGAATAATGGTTTCCCGGTAGTTGTATCCGTAACAACTCCCCTAATCTGACCACTACCTGTACCTGATTGAGAATAGGATAGAGATGGAATAATTAATAAGATAATTGGAATTAGAAGGTAAGTTAATTTTATTCTAAAATAGTAATCTAGGGTCATGTTTTATGCCTCCTCCTAGTAATGATTTAATAATTTAGAATTTTTATATCTTTTATTGTTAAACAATTATAAGAAATATCATTAATATAGTACAGTTAAATCCTGCTGCTGCATTACGATTTCTTTTTAAAAAACTCCTATACTCACCTCATATATTCTTTTCTTTAAAACAATAAAGAATAAATTACTATCCTTTAGCTTTAGGATATCAACTGCTTACCATTATGAAAAAATTCAATGCAGGAAGTAGCAAACCTTTTATTTAAAAATTCAGTTTGTTACTCAATGCTTTTATTATTCGTTGAATAATAAATTGAAACGATTCAATATTATGAAAAACATTTCAAATAAGCAAGAAGAAAATTTTTTTTAACTGAATTTATCCGGCATACTAAAATCAAAATTATATAACAGTATTTACATATATATTAATGAAGTAATTGAATTTAAGATAAATTAATGTGAATGCTTATAACAATATACCATCATCAATTTCCAAATCTCTATCTTTGAAATTTATATTACTTAAAAAATCCGACTAATGGTTTTTAATATTCTGAGTTAATACTCTGGATGATTCTCTTATTATAAATTCTGTATCCAACACAACTTTCTCAACAGGTAGTACCTCGTGCGATTCAATATTCCTTATCAATATCTCTGCTGCTTTTCTTCCTATTTCATGCTGCGGTGCTCTTATAGTAGTTAAAGGTACCGGGTAAATTTTTGCATAATAAATATCATCATTTCCTATTATTGATATATCCTCAGGAACACATATATTCATTTCTTTCAGAGCCATCATTACTCCTAAAGCCTGCTGATCATTAAAACAAACAATCGCTGTCGGATAATCTTCACGACTTCTTTCCCTAAAGTACTCAATTGTCTTTTCAAAACTTTCCTCATATATCGATCCTACCGATATTATCATACCTTCATGAAATATAAGCGGACTTTCGCTGAAGGCTTGACGGAATCCTTCTATTCTTTCCTGAGTATGAGATGATTGAAGCGGTCCCGCAAAATGTACTATCTTGGTATGGCCGCTGTCAATCAAGTATTTTACAGCTTTCTTTATTGCGCGAGAATTATCTATTGCTACCACATTAGCTTGAATTCCCTTGACATCCTCAAGCAAAACAAAAGGATAGTTTATCATTTTAAGCTCAAACAAGTGCTCAATTTCTGAAGCACCTTCAATAATGGGAGCTATTATTGTTCCTCTAATATCCTTCGTTGAGAATAAATGTGAAAATTTTTTCTCACTTTCATGATCATTCTCCGAACTGGTAACAATTACGGAATAACCTTTACTGTTTGCATATTCTTTAACCCCGGTGGCTATTGATGTATAAAAAGGATAATTGATATCTTTTATTATTATGCCTATGCTTTTATATTGGTTTCCCGTTTTTAGATTTCTGGCGACTCCTTTAGGGCGAAAATTTAATTCTTTCATTACATCAAGCACATGGTTTCTTGTTTCCGGTTTCACAGTATTTTTAATATTTATTACTGCCGAAACAGTACCTTTTGATACCCCGGCATGTTTAGCAACATCTACAATTGTAACCTTTTTCATTAATATACGCCCCATTTCCTTGTTGGTTATTTGTATGAATTATTATCTTTCAAATAAACCTATGCATTAAACTTATAATTTGCATAAAGGAAAATCAATAAAATCATCCACTCGACGTTAAAAGTAATAGTTTATATGAAATATTAAATAAACCTATAAAACGTTTTGTTAATTTAAAAGTATACTTCAATTAGTTTAACAATTTATTTTTATTAAAAATTATTTGTACAAATAATTTTTTTTGATAAGCCGGTTACATTCTCAGCCGAGCTTCTTTCCAACGACAATCATATCCTTAATTTCAAAAATATTCTAAAAAAAATAAAATGACCTTCAAAATATCACCAATTAATTTTTATTATAGTTAATTTATTCGGCTGCTTTTTAATCCAACTTTTTTATCCATATTAAAATCTCGCAAACTCCATAGCATTCCAATCATCAGTTCTAAAAGGTGACGCCGGAAGTCCTTCTTTATTATACAATTTTGCACCGACCGGGTCATCGGCCCAAGCATAGCGTACTGCAACCGGATGTACAATTTTTTTACTCCACACAATCAGTTTATCACCCTCTATTTTGGATTTTGCCCAAACAAAATGCTTGTTTTTCCCTGATATAGCAAAGCAACTTGCTTCACCATCTCCTTTTAATATTAGTCCGTTTCCAGCGTGAGTAAATGATATTACGATTTTGCTTCCTTCAACCTTCATTGATTTATAAATAGGACCGGAGTATATAATATTCTCTCCGTATGCAATCTTTTCAGCAGCTAGTGCAAGACGTTTGCCGACATCTTTTTTATCAACCGGATGGATATCATTCCATTCGCCAATGTCTATAGTTACAGCCATCCCGGTATTGGGTACATTCAGCGCATCGAGCTGAGATTCACGTAATAACGCCCAATTACTTTCCGAAGGCTGACTTTTCGGTTCCATAAAATTAGGTAATTGAACAAATAGAAATGGAAAATTGCCTTCATCCCAATGCATTCTCCAATCACTGATTAAAGCAGGAAAAAGTTTTCTATATTCGATCGGCCTGTCCGCATTAGATTCTCCTTGATACCATACAACACCTTTCATTTTATAATTTAAAAGCGGCGCCAGCATAGCATTATACAAGCCTTCAGGTTTCCATCTTATAAAAGTTTGCGGTTCCAGA
>JBJKQE010000280.1:0-8435 GCA_046705645.1 Ignavibacteriaceae bacterium
ATTCATTTCTTATCAAAATTATAAAATTTTATTATGTTGATAATAAAGAAATTACTTAGTTTATAGATTATTTAATATAATTTGGAATATGGTTTTCGAAAAATTCAATGCAGCAGTATTGAATAAATTTTATAATGTATTATTTGAAAAATTATTAGGTTGGTTCGATATTTGAATACAAATAATGTATTTCGCGATGAATTTAAAACCATTTAAAATATAATTTTTTACCTAAATGTTATATAAAAAAATAAGTATTCCATTTGTTTTTACATTCATACTTTTATTTCAGGGATACATTTTAAGCCAGTCAAGAATACATTATGCAAATAGAAATATTTTTATCAGCGGAATGAATGTAGCCTGGGTAAATTTTGCAATGGATCTTGGTCCTTCACCAATCGATACTGCAAAATTTAGAATAATCTTTTCGGCGATTCATGCTAACGGCGGCAATGTAATGAGATTGTGGCTTAATACTAACGGAACCGGAACTCCCGAATTTGATAATAACGGGAAAGTGATCGGACCCGGAATAAATGCTATAAAAGATCTTCAAACCATACTGGGTATTGCGTATCAATGCAATATCGGTTTGCAGCTTTGTCTATGGTCTCATGATATGATGAATACTAAATATAACACTTCTTCATTATCAATAACCAAAAGAGATTCATTATTGCTTGCGGATACTGCATATACAAATGCCTATATCAAAAATGCACTAATTCCGATGGTTCAAGCAGCAATAGGTAATCCTGCCATTGTAGGGTGGGAAGTGTTTAATGAACCAGAGGGATTTTCAAATGAATTCGGATGGAGCGGATTGGTTCATGTGCCCATGGCGGATATTCAAAGAACGGTTAACTTAATTGCCGGAGCTATTCACAGGATTGATCCGGGAGCTTTAGTAACTTCCGGAGCCAACTCAATACAAACATTATCAGATGTAAATGTTATTTCAAAAGCCGCAGCCCGTCAAAACATAAATTCTTTAACTTCTTTCCAGAAAGATTCTTTAACGGAAATATTTAATTCAATACATAGAACTAATTTTACTACCGGCCAATACATAAACTATCTGCTTAAAATTTCCGCAATTCCTAATCAAAATTATTATAGAGATGATCGTTTGATCGCTGCCGGTGGTGATTCTTTAGGCATCTTGGATTATTATAATGTTCATTTTTACGGAACTCAGGCACAATCTCCTTTTAATCATCCGTATTCAACCTGGCAGTTAACCAAACCGTTGGTAATCGGTGAATTTTTTATGCAGGATACTTACGGAATTCCATACCAGCAGCTATATAAACAACTTTATCAGACAGGATATGCCGGTGCGATGTCCTGGCAATGGTGGGGAGATACTCAAGAAAATGATGCAGCAAAAAATGAGAACCATACAAGAACATTGCAATCGTTAAATTACATGTTTGATAATTATAGAAACGATGTAATTATCTTTCCGAAAACAGGGAGGATTTATTCATTTAATATAACTCCTTCAACAATACAGAAAGGAGACAGTGCATTAATTCAATGGGATGTTGAGCCAGGAGCAACTATTGAACTTAACGGAGTGAATGTTCAAGCTAAAGGAAGTATGACCGTTAATCCTGCCGTAGATACATTTTATACATTACAAACTAACGGCGATGTATCAGATAGCTCCACTATCAAGCTTACAGTTTTGCCGGCTGGAATAATAATGTATTTTAAGGCGTTACCTTCAAATATTGGTGCAGGTGAAAGTTCGCTGCTGGTTTGGCAGACAGTTAAAGGATCATCCGTAACACTAAACGGTAAATCAGTCTCTGTTGTAGATTCAATGATTGTATACCCCGATTCTGCACATAATACATATACTTTAATTGCACAGGGTGATGTTCGAGATTCCATGACAATAAAGGTAAATATTCTTCCGCCCAATCAAGTTGATAGAGCCGAGGGAGGAATTGTAACGGTTTCATCGAACGATACAATTTCATACCAATACAGCAATCCTCAAAATTTGATTGATGGGAATAATCTTACAAGATGGCAGGCTGTTAACGGCAAAAATCAATGGGTAATGATAGATCTTAAGAAATCTTATAAAATTAACAAAATTATTTTAAGATGGTACAGCCAGGCTTATGCAAGCACTTATAAAATTCAGTTATCAAAAGATTTGAACAGCTGGCAGGAAATAAAAGCAGTATTAAATGGAACCGGCGGGATTAATAATGTTGAAGTCCTGGATAGTCTAAATAGTGTAGGAAGATATGTTATGTTTTTATTACAGGTGATGGCAGTTAATCCATTCTCAATATACGAAATTGAAATTTACGGTATTCCGGAAACCACAAATGTAAATATTCATACAGTTCTGCCGTCAAATTATTCGCTTTCGCAGAATTTTCCCAATCCATTTAATCCATCTACTGAAATTAGTTATGAAATACCCAAAACATCGTATGTGAATATCGCTGTTTATAATCTTCTCGGACAAAAAATAGAAAACCTGGTTAATGAACAGAAACCGGCAGGAAGATATAAAGTAATTTTTAATGCTTCCAAATTAAGCAGCGGCGTATATTTCTATTCTATACATGCCGGTGATTTTATTATGACGAAAAAAATGATTTTGTTGAAATAGATTCCCACAATTTCCTTATATAATCTCCTTTCAAACTGCAATGAAAGCATACATGGGGAAGGGGATACTTTAATAAATAAATTTTTCAGGTCATTTTAATAAATGGAAATTCTCGTCCGCTATTATTCGGAAATGATTTTTTGAAGGAGTAAAAATATGCGTAAATATTTTGTACATATCCTTTTTATTGCCGTCACTTTATTTTTAAACTCTTGCTCGACTTTTTTCTTAAGAGAGAAATCCGATTACATTAGAGTGAATGGTCATCAATTCGAATTTAAAGGATAACCATATTATTTTACCGGAGTTAATTTGTGGTATGGCTGTTATCTTGGTTCACCGGGAGAAACAGGAAACAGGCCGAGGCTGTTGAGAGAACTCGACGAATTAAAATCTATGGGGATTACAAATGTAAGAATACTGGGAGCTTCCGAAGATTCATACATTCTAAATTCATTAAGACCCGCAATTCAAATAAAACCCGGCGTACACAATTTGAACTTGTTGGACGGCCTGGATTTTTTACTTTCAGAAATGAGCAAAAGAGGCATGCATGCAGTTATATTCTTAAATAATTACTGGGAATGGACTGGCGGTATGGCTCAATATAATGACTGGGCTAACGGAGGCGGAGGAGTCGATCCGGGTAATAATAATTATGCAAATTTTATGGATTATTCGGCAACATTTTATCAAAATGAAAAAGCTCAGGAAATTTATTTGAAATATGTTTATAGATTGGTTACAAGGAAGAATAAGTATACGAGGCGCTATTATTATGAAGATCCGGCAATTATGGCCTGGCAGCTTGCAAACGAACCGCGTCCTGGCAGAAATTCATATTGGAATGATGAATATTACCGCTGGCTTCAAACGACTTCGCAGTTTATTCATAACATCGATCCGAATCATTTAGTGTCAACGGGAAATGAGGGCTTGGCAGGAAGTCTGCAGGACTCAACAAATTATTTAACTGCGCACAATTCAAAATATATTGATTATTTAACAATGCACTTATGGCCTAAGAACTGGGGATGGTTTAACGCTATGGATATTTCAGGCACTTATCCGCAGACAGAAAGAAATGCAGTTAAATATATCAATGAACATATTCATTATGCGCGTGAATTAAACAAACCAATTGTTATGGAAGAATTCGGTATGCCGCGCGACAGTGAAAAATGCAAACCGGGAACTTCTAAGGAAGCACGCGATAAATATTATAAAAAAATTCTGGAATTGGTATACGACAGCGCCGCAGCGGGTTCTCCAATAGTCGGAACAAATGTATGGGCTTGGGGAGGAGAGGGAAGAGGCCTGCATGCTGATGATAAATGGCAACCCGGAGATCCATTCGTTGGCGATCCGCCGCAGGAACCCCAGGGGCTGAATTCTATTTATAATACCGATACCTCGACTTTAAATATTTTTAAAGATCATGCTGAAAAAATGATTAAACTTCGCAATACGGAAGGAATTTTATCTCGGGATAAAATTGCAGAGAATATGAAATGAAATTTATTAAGTAATTGATCCTGACATAGTGTCGACCATGACTTCCAGTCTTATTTATTCCTATTACAAAATAACATATCAAAATAATGATTTTTCAAATAAGCAAAATGTTATTAGTTTTGTAACAACTATTATAATCTTAGGAATTGAAAATGAGCCAAGAAATGTACATTCCATCCGAAAACAAATATACTCAAATGAAATATAACCGCTGCGGCAGAAGCGGAGTTAAGCTTCCGGTAATCTCTTTAGGCCTATGGCATAACTTTGGCGGTGTGGATGTATATGAAAATTATCGTAAAATAATTTGGAAGGCATTTGATTTAGGTATTACGCATTTCGATCTGGCAAATAATTACGGACCGCCGCCAGGCTCGGCCGAAAATAATTTTGGGCGAATAATTAAAGAAGATCTCTCTTCTTACCGCGACGAATTAATTATTTCTACAAAAGCCGGCTACCAAATGTGGGATGGACCATACGGTGATTGGGGTTCGAGAAAATATCTTCTTGCAAGTCTCGACCAAAGTTTGAAAAGATTGAAACTTGATTATGTGGATATATTTTATTCACACCGTCCCGATCCCGATACACCGCTTGAAGAAACAATGGGAGCATTAGCTCATGCTGTTCATCAGGGTAAAGCTTTGTATGCAGGTATATCAAATTATCCGGCAGATTTATCGGAAAAGGCAATCCGGATTTTAAAAGAAATGGATGTTCAATGTTTAATCCATCAACCAAAATATTCCATGTTTGTCCGCTGGGTTGAGGAAGGGTTACTTGATGTACTGGAAAAGAACGGAGTCGGCTGCATTGCATTTTCTCCGTTAGCTCAAGGATTGTTGACGAATAAATATGTTAATGGAATTCCCGAGGGATCGAGGGCCTCTAAATCACACGGGTTTTTAAAACCCGGCGATATAACCGAAAGTAAGCTGGAAATAATAAACAGCCTTATTAAAATTGCCGCTAGCAGAAATCAATCGCTAGCACAGATGGCGCTTGCATGGCTTCTTAAAGATAATAGGATTACTTCTGTGCTTATTGGCGCCAGCAGCGTATCGCAGCTAGATGATAATTTAAGATTATTAAATAATATGAATTTTTCTGAAGAAGAATTAAAAAAGATTGATAACATTTTAAATATGCAATAATATTGGAAATGGTGATTTAGGATTCGAGTTTTCAATTATCAATAAAGGTGAAAAATTCCAATGTACTTTATAATTTTAACCGTTCTAAAATTAAGAATAATACAATTTGTGAATTGAACTGAGTAAACTTTCTAAATGCGTATTTGGGGAAATTATCTTTTTATTTTATAATTATAACTGTAATAACCAATTATCAAATTCATAATTGATTATTATTATGATAATCGTTTCCTTTCCTATAATAGACTAATCTATAAAACTAATTAACAAAATTATATTCTTACCCTGGCATTATTTATGAACCTCTTTTTAGAGATAAAAAAATATTTGGAAAAGATGCATTTACTAATTCAAATAGGTATTATCCTAGTTTATTTAATTGCTTCAATATTTCTAATAATCTTTATATCTAAAAGGGACTTCAAAATATTTAAAAATTTTTTTTCAAGTAAAAAGAAATAACACTTTTTAGGTTAGCCTAACTTAAAACGAATGAAGAATCACTCTAGGAAATATTCTTTTATGAGGATTTTTTTGTAAAAAGGATTTTAGATGCAATTATAGATAATATTTCCGAATAAACGATTTGAAGAGGGAAATTCACAGCTTATTCAATTCTTTTATTTAAATTACCTAATTTATATATAATTGAAGTTTGCATATAAAATCTTATATCAAATTCATAAAAATTTATAATAATGATAAAAGCTTACCGAATCCATTCCTAAGTAAATATTAAATATTTAATAATCCTCATATGGCATTATTAATGTTATTTTAAATAAAAATTTTATATAGAAACCCGCATGAAATTAAGCTTTCTTGACATATCTATTGTAATCGGATATATATTTCTTATTATTATATTGGGGGTAGTTCTTAGCAAGCGAGCTTCCAAAAACATAAATAATTACTTCCTAGGCGGCAATAAAATTCCATGGTGGATACTGGGAGTATCAAACGCTTCGGGAATGTTTGATATTACGGGAACAATCTGGTTAGTTATGCTGCTTTTTATTTATGGTTTGAAAAGCATATTCATCCCATGGGCATGGCCTGTCTTTAATCAAATCTTTTTGATGATTTTCTTATCCGCATGGCTGCGGAGATCTAATGTAATGACTGGAGCTGAATGGTTAAAAACCAGGTTTGGAAACGGCAGAGGCGCTTTCCTTTCCGCAGTTATCATAGTTGTTTTTGCCATTGTTTCGGTTACAGGCTTTCTTGCTTATGCTTTTAAAGGTTCGGGATTGTTCTTTAAAACATTTTTACCTTGGGATTTTTCAGCAAATACTTATGCTTTAATAATTATGGGAGTAACAGCCATATATGTAATTAAAGGCGGAATGTACAGCGTAGTATTAACTGAAATAATTCAATTTACAATTATGACGATTGCATCAATAGCAATTGGAATTATAGCGATATATAAAGTAAGCCCTGATATGCTTAATTCAGTTCTTCCTGCAGGCTGGGATCAAATTTTCTTTCACTGGCATTTAAATATAAATTGGTCGAATGTACTTCCTGATTTGAATGAAAAGGTTGCATCAGGCGATTATTCACTTTTCGGTTTCTTCTTTATGATAGTTTTATTTAAAGGTTTTCTGGTAAGCCTTGCAGGACCGGCGCCTAACTATGATATGCAACGGATTTTATCAACTAAAAATCCTGTTGAAGCTTCTAAAATGAGCGGTATGGTTAATGTCGCTTTATTCTTTCCCAGATATATGATGATTACCGGATTAACTGTTTTGGCATTGGGATATTTTATTCCGCAAATAAGAGCTATGGGGGGAGATTTTAATTTTGAATCTTTGCTTCCCATTGCAATTAAAAATTTTGTCCCTGACGGTTTAAAAGGGATTCTTGTTGCCGGATTAGTAGCAGCATTTATGTCCACATTTGCAGCGACGGTTAATGCAGCGCCTGCTTATCTTGTGAACGATATATATAAAAAATATATAAAGCCCAATGCTCCTGAAAAGAAATATGTCAATATGAGTTACATTATTTCACTGGCAGTTGTTATTTTCGGCTGCGGAGTCGGATTTTTAACAACTTCGGTTAATCAGGTAACATTATGGATTGTAAATTCACTTTGGGGCGGATATACCGTTGCTAACTTTTTAAAATGGTATTGGTGGCGGTTTAACGGCTACGGTTATTTTTGGGGCATGGTTGCTGGCCTGGCATCGTTATTTATTGTCCCTATTCTTTTCCCGAGCTTTAATTCACTTGAGGGTTTTCCGGTTGTTCTTATATTGTCTCTTATCGGTAGCATTGCTGGTACGCTTTTAACCAATCCTGATGAAGAAGAAGTCTTGAAAAGCTTTTATTTTAATGTTAGGCCGTGGGGATTCTGGAAACCTATACACAATAAAGTAATGAAAGACCATCCCGATTTTTTAAAAAATAGAAATTTCAAAAGGGACATGTTTAATGTTGTTATTGGAATAATCTGGCAGTTATCTTTAATAATTGTGCCGATTTATTTGATTATTAGAAGGTTTGAATATATGCTGATCGGTATAGCCATTTTAATTGTCACTTCATTAATTCTTAAGTTAAACTGGTGGAATAAACTTGAGAAAGATTTTGGCGAAAAAAAATTTTATCCAAATATAAAAATTAAAGAAAGTGAGTTTGAATTGGCAAAGGAAGATTGATGAATTCCAAAGAACATATTGAGAGAGTAAAATATCTATTCAAGGAACAAAAAGAACTAGTTGAACGTAAAAACGAACCTCTAAAAACCGGTAATGGAATATTTAATCGCTACAAATATCCTGTTTTAACGGCGGAACACACACCTCTATTTTGGCGGTACGATCTTAATTACAAAACTAATCCTTATTTATTGGAAAGTTTAGGAGTGAACAGCGCATTTAATGCGGGTGCTATGGAATTTAACGGGAAAATAGTCTTGATGCTCAGAATGGAAGGGGCTGATAGAAAATCATTTTTCGCTGTTGCCGAATCGCCTAATGGAATTGATAATTTTAAATTTTGGGATTATCCCGTTATTATGCCTGAGGTTTCTGATAATCCTGATACAAATGTTTATGATATGAGACTTGTTCGGCATCAGGACGGATGGATTTACGGTTTATTTTGTACCG
>JBJKQE010000281.1:0-40697 GCA_046705645.1 Ignavibacteriaceae bacterium
TCAACAGTTTCTGCACCTTCAAGTTTATACTTTATACCAAGGGAGTCAATATGAGTTAACAAGCCCAGCATTGATTCATATTTCAATTTTTCAAGTTCCTGTCCTTTTATATCCAAAGTCTTGTCTGCAACTTTCATTACTCCCGTAACACCATTAAAATAGACAAATTGCCTCAATGGTCCGGCAATAATTTCCTGTTTCAATTTATCAGGCTCTTTTTGATATACGGTCATTGTCATCTCGTGACCTCTTAGATTTCCCGTCATTATAGTTGTTCGGTCTTTAACCTTATCAAGATTTAATTTGCCGCCGAGCGCTTTAATATAATTTTCAATTATTATTTTTCCGGTTAATCCTTCTGGTATTTCAATAGAAGCACTTCTAATTTTGTTTCCGCTTTTATCATAAAGAGATACTTTTCCAAATTTTTTAAGGCCTTCGGAAATCTTATCCGCATCACCGACTATAACAATATTTGCATTATCCGGCTTGATATATTTTTCAGCTTCATACTTTATATCCTGTTTGTTCACTTTGGAAATATTTTTAAGATAATCGGTATAGTAATTATCCTGTATATGATATCTATTCAAATTAATTATAAAAGCAGCAACAGTCTGCGGTTGTTGCAGAGCCAATGCAAAATTTCCGATTAAATAGTTCTTCGCTTTTTCAAGTTCTTTTTCGGAAACCGTATCTTTTCTAATTCTTTCCATTTCATAAAAAATTTGAGAGACAGCACTATCCACAGCAGTATTTTCTACAGTTGCAGTCAAAGTAAAATTTCCTGCGTATTCATCCGGTGATAAATTTGAGAAAACTCCATACGCATAGTTATGTTTTACTGTTAAATCTTTAAACAACCGGAAATTTTCACCACCCAAAATTGTATTCATAACAGCAGATTTTATAACATCATCACTCCCTATTTTTAGCATAACCGGGTAAGTAATATTTATATCGGTTCTAGTAGAATTCGGCCTATCGACTAAAATAACCCGGGTAGAATCCAGAGGATCCGGAATTTTATATTTGATACCGGGGATTATGCCCTTTTTCCAACTGCCAAAATATTTTTCAATTAAACTTTTTGCTTCATTTGCGGTCATATCCCCTATTATTGCAAGATAGGATATGTTCGGCCTGAAATAAGTTGAATAATATTCTTCACACTTTTTTAATGTAATGTTATCAATAGTCTCATTTGTAGGATGAATTCCGTATGGAAAGTTGTTTCCGTAATTTGCAGCATCAGAAACTGTATTAATAATTGTCTGAGGACTATTCTTCCTGTTTTCAAATTCCAATTTCATTCTCTCTTTAGCACTAATTAATTTTTTTTGTGTAAAGATAGAATTCATTACTATGTCCGACATTATGCCAAGCACTTCGTTCGTATGGCTTTTTAGCGTAGTTGCAAATACACCGCCGGGAAAAGTCTTTAGCTTAGCGCCGAAGAAATCAAGCGTACTATCTATTTGTTTCTGAGTTCTTGTTTTTGTTTCAGTACCAATAAGCCTTCCAGCCGCTTCAATATATCCTGTTTGATTTCCCTGCATTAACGGTGGGTGATTTATAATTAAGTAAAAAGAAACTTGCGGCAGTTTATGATTTTCAACAATAAAAACTTTTAAGCCGTTTTTTAATTGGAATGAATCATACTTGCCAAGATTTACTTCCGGAGCGGGGCCCGGTTTAGGAGGCTTACTCTTATCAATTTGTGCCGATAACGGGATTATAGTATATAGTATAAAAAAAAGAATTAAAATATTTTTCATTATCAATTTCCTCCCGTTTTTGATTGTGAGGAAACAGGCAGATAATAAAGTACTACTCGATTATTTTTCTGCAGGTACTTTTCAGCTGTATTCTTTATATCCTTTGCAGTTACGCCTAAATAACTATTAAGGTTAGTATTAATTAAATTTGTATTCCCGTAAAGAGCATGAAACTCAGCTAGGTTTTCTGCCAGACCAGCCTGGCTTGAATTAGCTTCTACAAACCGTGAAGCTATTAAGTTTTTAAGCTTTTGAAGTTCCTCATAACTTATTTGTTGATTTTTTAATTTGTCAATTTCTTTATTTAATGCAATTTCAAGAATGTCTGGATTCACATCTTTATTAGCAACTCCTAAAATTACAAACAACCCCGGTGCTTCCAGCCCGAAAGCGTATGCCTCTACCTGGGCAGCTAGATGCCGTTTTTCAACCAATGATTTATAAAGTCTTGAATCCTTACCTGAGGATAAAAGATTAGCAATCATATAAATAGGGAAAAATTCTTTATTAGTAAAAGCCGGAATATGATAAGCTTCTATCACTGCGGGAAATTTTACATTTTCATAAACCGTATCTACAATTTCTTTATTTTGCTTCGGTTCAACTACACCCGGCCGAATAATTTCATTTAAACCTTTCGGAATATTTTCAAAATATTCATTAACCAGTTTTTTTGTTTGATCTATATCTATATTGCCGGCAATTGAAAGAGTAGCATTATTGGGAACATAATAGGTATTATAAAAATTTTTTATCTCATCAATTGAAGCGTGATCAACGTATTGAGAAGGTTCTAAGGGTACCCAGCTGTAAGGATATACTTTATATGAGTATTTAAATATTTGCTGGAGTACATCACCATAGGGCTGATTAGTAAACCTTTGCATGCGCTCCTGCTGAATTATCTTTTTAGCTGTTTCAACTGAAAAACTGTCTATTTTTAAATACTGCATTCTTTCAGACTCAAGCCATAATCCCAACGCTAATTGATTTGACGGCAAGGTTTCATAGAAAATTGTGCGATCCTGTGATGTATTTGCGTTTAATTCTCCACCGGCTTCGCGTACATACTTATAATATTGACCTGGCGCTATATCTTTTGTTCCTGCAAACATTAGATGCTCAATACAATTAGCAAAACCGGTTTTACCTTTTTCTTCATTCTTTGAGCCTACGTGGTAAAGAACAGCTATAGCTGCAACAGGTGCACTATTATCCTGGTGAAGAATAATATGAAGGCCATTATCAAGACTATACTCCGTATAATTTATTTTTAACTGCCCAAAACACCTTATTCCCAAAAAAGAAAATATAATTAACATGAAAATGTTTTTTAGCATAATTACTTCCTAAAAAAGATATCCGCTTAAAATAAAACACAAAATTACAAATATTACACCTATGATTAAAAGCTATTTTTCCATCTATTCTTCAAATATTGAATGTATGAATTTTCTTATGAACAAAGATTGAAAATGAATTTTTACAGCATTTACCATGTTGATTTATAATAGGATTATCTACTCAAAATTAATTCCTTAAATTTGAAAGTTATTGTTTTATAAAGGATTATGAAAATTCAAGGAATAAAGTCCTTATAATATTCGCAATTTTAATTTTATAACTGACAGCTTATTCATTAATAAAAAATATTTTGCATAACATTTTAATGATATATAATTTTCCACTATACAAGAAAATCTTTTAAAGGGAAACTCCATGAAATTCGTATTGTCTATTCTATTCATATGCTCTATTAATTTCTTATGCTATGCTCAGCAGTACTTTATACATGGAAAAGTAACGGATAAAAATACAGGTTCATCCTTAAGCTATACAAACATTAGAGTGATGAATTCGACAATTGGGACTTCATCAAACAAAAACGGGGAATACGAAATCCGGTTGAATCGAGGTAATTATAAATTAATTGCTTCATACATCGGATATAATTCAGACACAATTTCAGTTAACCTCGAAAAAAATATTTACGCCATCGATTTCAAGTTAAACCAGATTAATATTAAGATGCCCGAAGTTACCGTTAAACCTGGAATAAATCCTGCTTTAAGTATTATTAAAAGAGCAATTGAAAAGAAAAACGAACGAAACAAAAAATTAAAAAGTTATGAATTTGAAGCGTATACCAAAGCATTTATTAAAACTCCAAATGAAATTAGAGCCCGCGGACACAGCGTAAGCATCGGGTTAAACGGAGGCGATACTTCGGCATTAAAAATTACCGGGATAATTGAAAATGAGAGCCGCGGATATTTTAAAAAACCCAACTACTATAAAGAAGAAATTATTGCAAGAAAACAAACTGCAAATTTTCCTTCAACAATCAACATGCTTACAGGCGGAAGAGTTCTTCAAAATTTTTACAGCGACCAGGTAAACTTTTTAGGAATCGACATCCCGGGACCGTTAGCCGATAACGCACTTAAATATTATTACTATTACATTAAAAAGATCCTGGCAATAAATAAAAAGCAAGTTTATGAAATATATATGACTCCGGATGACCCAAGCGACCCGGGCTTTACAGGGAATATATATATAACCGACAGTACTTACGATTTAATTAAAGTAGACCTTGAGCTAAACAGGGCGGCAAATCCCGGCGGAATATTCGACACCGTGAATGTCTTGCAGCAGTATACTGAATTCAAAGATTCCATTTATATGCCGATCGATTATAGAATCTTTGCTACTGTAAGTTTGTTAAGTCTTGTAAAATTTAACTGGGAAATAAACACAGTACTCTATGATTATAAAATAAATCCGGATATTAAAACCGGCTTTTTTAATAAAGCAATATTAACGGTACTGCCCGGCGCAGATAATAAGGATTCTACTTACTGGAAAAATGCCGTCACAATTCCCAGCACAAAAGATGAAATCGCAGCATATAAAAGAATTGACAGTCTTCAAAATATTCCGGAATCATTCTGGGATAAGTTTAACATACTTTCTTCCAGAATAAATCTTACAAATGATTTTGCCATAAGTGCACCTTTGGGGATGTACCACTTTAACCGAGTAGAAGGTAATAGCCTTGACTACGGATTTTATTTGAATGGGGCAGAAGATCAAAGACTTACTTCATCTTTAAATTTTACATACGGATTTTCCGACAAAAGATTAAAAACTGATTTTAACGGTTCTTATTTTTTCGGCGACTACCGGACATATAAAATTTCTCTGAAAGCTTATAATAAACTTAACATCCTATTTAATAAGTCGGATGATTACAACGATATTACCGCTACAATATTAGCCCTGGTTTCAAAAGATGATTTTAGAGATTATTACTATTCAAAAGGATTTAATATTGATTTTTCCGGTGAAGTCTTTCCTGTAATGTCGTTAAGTGCCGGTTATGAAAATCATACAGATAAGAATGCATTTAAAAATACCGAATTTTCTTTTTTTGCAAAGGATAGGACTTTCCGGCCTAATCCGCCAATATTTGAAACTAACATTAATGCTCTAAATTTCGGAATAAATTTTGACTTTAGAGATTATATAGAAGACGGTTATTTTAGAAGAAGAATTTCTTTCGGCAGATCGTTTTTTACATTTGGCGGCGGTATTAGTATTTCCAATAAAAATATTTTAAAGAGCGATTTGAATTATATTCAATATAATGCGAAAGGAATGGGCATTATACATACATTTAAATCGGCCGAGCTTGATTTAAGGATCGCCAGTATATATACGGAAGGTGAGCTTCCTTATCAAATGCTTTTTTCCCTGCCGGGGAACATAAACTTAACCGCACAAAATTATACTTTTAGAACATTAAACATTAACGAGATTTTAGGCGACCGCGTAGTAACGGTTTATATTAATCATTACTTCGGAGATGAGCTTTTCAGACTTCTTAATATTCCTTATGTTAAAGATTGGGAGCTTCAACTAAATACTTATCTAAATATTGCTTATTCTAATATCGGAAGTAAATCAAAAGCAATTTCACCTTATCCCATAAAAACATTCAAACATCCTTTTTTTGAAGCCGGCTTCAGTATCGGACAAATTTTATTTCCAATTAATATAAATTTTACGTGGCGGCTTAATTACAGAGGAGAAAATAATTTTAGGATTGGTTTGAGCTCTTTTATTCTATAAAAATAATAATTAAAGTTTCCAAAATAATTTACTATATTAAATCATACCTCTTTTCCTAAAGAATAGAAAATTAAATTTTCATTTCTATTTGAGGGTCCAATGTCAATAATTATTAAAATTAAAAATTTCCTCCGGCTGCAGCATTTTGAAGATGATGGAAAAAATTTAGCAGCCGGTGTCTTAAATATAATCTCTATTGCTACCATTATAGGATTAGCAATTCTTTTAGGCTACAGATTATTGTTTATTAATGATTCTTTAGCGATCCCAATGGCAATTATAATTGTGATAATGATAATTGCTCGTTATTTGCTCTCAAGAAAACTTGTAGACATTTCCGGCAAAATAATTTTGTGGACTCTGCTTGGATTTATTATTTATATAATGATCGTACATAATGGGTTTCATGACTCTTCCATAATCGCAGTACCTGGCATTTTAGTGGTTTCAGGAATTGTATTAAAGAAAAAATATTTTTATTTCTTTTCAATTGTAATTCTGGTTTTAATGATTTTACTTGGATACCTTGAGATAATCGGTGTTCTTAAAAATAGATTAAGCTACCTAACGAATTTTTCTCAAATTTTAGATAGAACTACTATACTTGGACTAACAACCATAACGATAATGATCCTGTCCGATAGGCTAATTTCAAGTCTCAATATATCAAGACAAAAAGAACTAGAAGTTAAAAAACATGCGGAAAAACTAAATGAAATTAGCGAACGTTATAAAACTCTTTTCGAAGCAGCAAATGATGCAATTTTAATAATGAAAGAAGATATATTTATAGATTGTAATAATACAGCAGTAGAATTATTCGGCTATCCAAAAGACAAAATTATTGGCAACAGTCCGGTTAAATTTTCTCCGTCGTTTCAGCCGGATGGAATTGAATCAAATGTAAAAGCACATTTCAAAATTGAAAATGCTCTAAACGGAAAACCGCAAAGATTTGAATGGCGGCACTTAAACTCAAGCGGGGTAATTCTCGAAACGGAAGTTTCACTAATTAAAATTATAATAGCAGGACAGATTTATCTTCATGCTATTGTGCGGGATATTACTGAACGCAAACAAGCAGAAAAGGAATTAAAACAATCCGAACAAAAACTAAGAACGTTATTCAATCTGGCAGCTGATCCTATTTTATTACTAGAATTTAACGGGAAAATAATTGACTCAAATCAGACAGCTTGCACATTGTTCGGTTTAGAATCTCAGCAGATGAAAAATATCAATATTTTAGATTTTAATACTGAAGATAATAGACCAAAAGTCCAGGAAAGGTTTTCTTCAATTAAAAGAATGGGAAAATATGTATTTGAGACAACCCTTATGACTAAAGATAAGCGTACTATTCCCATTGAAGTAAATGCCGCAACAATAGAATATGAGGGAAGAGATGTAGTTTTAGCTATTCATAGAGATTTGACTATTAGAAAGCAAGCTGAAAAATTATTGAAAGAAAGTGAAGAGAAATATCGTAACATCGTAAAAACAGCTATTGACGGTTTTTGCTCATTAAACACTGAATGGAAAATTTTAGAGGTAAATAACGCATTTTGTAAAATGAGCGGTTATTCAAATGAAGAACTATTAACAAGAAGTTTATCAGATATTGATTTAACACCTTATCCAAACGAATTAAAAATGCAATTGCAAAAAATTACTGCTAAAGGATATGACAGATTTGAAACAGAATTAAAAAATATAAATGGGAATACTTTAATTGTCGACTTAAGTGTAACATACAGTAAACCAAATAATGTACTATACTGTTTTATAAGTGATATTACCGAGAAGAAAAAATATGAAGTAGATTTAATTGAAAGTGAAAGAAGATACAAGTTACTTTCTGATCTGGCAGTGGAAGGAATAGGCATTCACGAAAAAGGTAAATTAATTGATGCAAATAAAACTTTCTTCCAATTGGTCGGACATAAAAGAGAAGATCTTATCGGCAAAGATGTTATTCCAATCATTTTCCCGAAAGATCAAATCGAATATGCCAGATATTTAAATACTATCACTCGAGAAGATATTCTAGAGGTTAAGTATGTTACCTCAAATGGAACTGAACGTTTGGCTGAATTTAGGTATAAAGATATGAATTATAAAGGGAAAAAGGTCCGCTTTTCTTCAATGTATGATATCACGGAAAGGAAAAAATTCGAAAAAACCTTGCAGGACAGTGAAGAAAAATTCAGACATATATTTCAAACCAGTCCAAATATCATAGTAATAAGTATTTTAAATAACGGACTAATTATAGATATAAATGATGAAGGCGCAAAAATACTTGGATTCAAAAAAGATGAAATGATTGGGAAAACATCTATTGAGCTTGGAGTAGCCAGACCTGAAATGCGCGAAGTAATGAAAAAAATAATTGAAAAGGAAAATTCATTTAGACTTGTTGAACAGATACTTTATAAAAAGAACGGTGAACCTTTAACTTGCCTTTTGTCCGGACAATTAATTAATATTGAAGATAAGACTTATCTTTTCCAAACAATTATAGATATTACGAAGGTGAAACAATCCGAAGAAAAATTAATAAAGTACCAGCAAAATCTTAAAACTCTTACTTCGGAACTTAATTTAGCGGAAGAAAGGGAGCGAAGAAGGATAGCTATAAATCTGCACGATCATCTTACTCAATCTCTCGCAATGGCAAAAATCAAATTGACATCCATCCAAAAAGAAATTAGTTCTAATGAAATAAAAAATAATTTGAAAGAAGCAAGGAAATATCTTGATGAATCCATTAGAAACTCCCGTAAAATAACTTATGAACTGAGCCCGCCGATTCTTTACGAATTAGGATTATCTGAAGCAATAGAATGGCTGCTAAAACAGGTTGAAACCAATAATAGTATTAAAACATTTTTCAAAAGTGAACTAAATTATTTTTTTATTGATAATGATAAAAGGATATTGTTATTTAGATCAATAAACGAATTGATTAATAATAGTATTAAACATTCAGGATGCAATAAAATATCCGTTTCCTTATGGAGACAGGAAAATAAAATATTTGTTGAAGTAATTGATGACGGTATTGGTTTTGATCCGGAGAAATTAGCCGGAAGGGATCCGGGTAAAGGCGGTTTCGGTTTATTCAGTTTAAGGGAGAGATTTGAGTTTTTAAATGGGGGTATAAATATTTTTTCTTCTCCGGGGAAAGGTACCGATATAATTCTATCGTTATTGATAAAAAAGGTTTCTTTAAGAAGGGAGTAGTTTATGAGCATCCGAATTTTATTAGCCGATGATCATAAAATGATTAGGACAAGTTTAGGCCGTCTTTTGGAAGAAGAAATGAACCTGGAAATTATCGGAGAGGCGGATAACGGAAGAGAGACGGTAAAATTAGCTAAAGAATTGATGCCCGATATTGTAATTATGGATATTGGAATGCCTGAACTTAACGGAATTGAAGCTACAAAACAGATTATTCAAATATCAAATAAAATAAAAGTGATTGCTCTTTCTATGCACTCTGACAAATTATTTGTTACAGGTATGTTTAAAGCAGGAGCGTCAGGTTATATATTGAAGGATTGTGCGTTTGAAGAATTAATTGATGCTATAAATACTGTAATTGAGAATAAAATTTATCTAAGCAAAGAAATAACAGGTACTGTAATAAGTGAACTTGTTGAAGCGATTTCAAAAGATACAATGGGTGAAACGACAAGCCTTTCAGATAGAGAAAAAGAAGTGCTTCAATTATTGGTAGAAGGCAAATCAACAAAAGAAATTGCTAACTCACTTAATCTAAGTATAAAAACGATTGAATCACATAGAAAAAATATAATGACTAAACTTGATATTTATACAATCCCCGAATTAACAAAATATGCTGTTCGCATGGGGATTACTTCTCTAAATAAATAATTTTTATTGTCAAGTAATTTTATCAAATCTGTTGTATGCTTCAATCCGCTTTATATTCTCCTTCCAACACAGAATCAGGTATTTCGAAATTGTTTTTAAGGATTTCCCCGATTTTAGGCAATTCTTTCCTAGCTTATGTTTGCATTGACATTTAATTAGAATCAAATACTATGCGGAATAAAGACACCAGAAAACCTATAAATATTTTGATAGTTGAAGATTCATTTTTCTTTTCAAAATGGCTCTCTAACGAATTATTTAATATAGAAGGAGTTAGAATTTCAGGAATTGCAGATAATGTTAATGATGCATTAATACTTGTTAAAGAAAAAGAAATTGATGTTGCCATTTTGGATTTCCAGCTAAAAGAGGGTCTGGGAATAGAAATACTAAATTATTTAAAATCCAATTATAAAAATGTACTCGTCATTGTGTTTTCAAATTATGCTGAATTCAAAAAAGAATGTTTAAAACTCGGCGCTGATTACTTTTATGATAAATCCAATGAGTTTGAAGAACTAATTGATGTCATAACAAAGTTAGGGGAAAATAACGTTAGTTAAAATTTGAGAATATATGCTAGGTTGGAAAAAAGGAAAAACTAAAAAAGAGCGGAATATATCGTTAAATGAATTGGAACTTGAAGTAATAAAAGATCAGTATAAGGACACTTTAAAAACTTTACATGAAAACGAAATAGTTTTAAGTACATTTATAAATTCTATTACAGAGCCTGCTCTATTAATTGACAAGGACTTCAATATATTAATTGCCAATAAGGCACTCTCTCAAAGACTTGGTAAAAAAGACGAAGAGTTAATTGGTAATTATGCATTCGGTTTTCTGGCGCCTGAAGTTGCAAAATTACGTGAAGATAATGCCAGGCTTGTATTCACCTCAGGTAAATCCGTAACTTTTGAAGACTCCAGGGACGATCATTATTATATAAATTCTATTCACCCGATAAAAAACTTTAATGGAAATGTAATTAAAGCTGCCATATTTGCTCTGGATATAACCGAAAAAAAACAGGCAGAAGAAAAATTGAAAGAGTCGGAAGAAAAATATAGGTCACTTTTTGAAAATCTTCCCGTAGGTATAGGAATAGTAAATTCTAGCGGTAAAGTAATTTCCGCAAATGACCAGGCATTTAAAATATTGGGCTACAATTATGAAGATTTAGACTGGCTGACA
This sequence comes from Ignavibacteriaceae bacterium, assembly GCA_046705645.1. Classification (GTDB taxonomy): domain Bacteria; phylum Bacteroidota; class Ignavibacteria; order Ignavibacteriales; family Ignavibacteriaceae; genus FEN-1297. Next base: position 11,010 of record JBJKQE010000281.1, read on the forward strand.
ACTTTTCATTTTTATTCAGATATTGAACAAAGAGAAGTTATACTCAAAAAAATCCTAGAAGAAAAGTTAGTAAGAAACTTTGAAGTACAAGTAAAGAAGAAAGATGGTTCTAAAATATTTGTATTTGCTAATGTTAAGCCGATAAAATATTCCGGAAATGATTGTCTTTTAATAGTATTTGATGATATTACTGAAAGAAAATTAAACGAAGAAAAAATATTGAAATTATCAAAAGCTGTTGAACAAAGCCCTGCATCAATAATTATTACAGATATAAATGGGAGAATCGAATACGTTAATAAAAAATTTTCAGAAATTACAGGATTCAGTTTAGTTGAGATAATTGGGAAGAATCCTAGAATTCTAAAATCAGGAATTCATTCCAATGATTTTTATAAGAAACTCTGGGAAACTATAAAATCCGGCAAAGAGTGGAAGGGTGAACTTTTAAACAGGAAGAAAAATGGCAACGTTTATTGGGAATCAGCTTCTATTTCCCCGGTTAGAAACGGTAATAATGAAATTAAATATTTTCTGGCGGTAAAAGAAGATATCACAGTGAGAAAAAAAATAGAAGAAGAATTAAGACTAGCAAAAGAAGAGGCTGAAAAAGCAGATAAATTAAAATCTGAATTCTTAGCTCAAATGTCCCATGAAATTAGGACTCCTATTAATGTAATACTTAATTTTAATACATTGATTAGGGACGAATTAGGAAATAAACTAAATCTTGAAATCGAATCCTTTTTTGATAGAATTGAATTAGCAAGCAGAAGGATTATTAGAACAATTGATCTTATCCTTGATATGTCGGCTATTCACACAGGCGCTTATGAAATAATTAAAAAGAAGATTGACTTAAATTATGATATTCTTGAAAATTTATTCTTAGAATATAAACCGAGTGCTGATGAAAAGAATATAAATTTTAAGATGACGGTAAATACAAAGGAAACAATCATTTCAGCAGATGAGTTTAGTACAAATCAGATCTTTGCCAATTTAATAGATAATGCAATAAAATATACAGAGAGAGGAATAATAGAGATTACAGTAGATCAAATTGATTTTAATAAAATAGTGGTAAAAATTTCTGATACTGGTATTGGTATTTCAAAAGATTATCTTCCAAATTTATTTACCCTTTTTTCACAGGAAGAACAAGGATATTCAAGACGATATGAAGGAACAGGATTAGGCTTAGCATTAGTAAAGAAATATTGCGAATTAAATGACGCTTTAATCAGCGTAAAGTCTGAAAAAGGAAAAGGAACAGAATTTAAAGTTATCTTCACTAGTAATAATGATTAGATAAATATTATGTGTTCCTTTGTCTTATTAAAGAATTAACAAGAAGCTAAGATCCTTTTTCCAGTTTAAAATATTTTAGAATAGATTCCATCACTTCTGCTCTTGATCGTTCTCCTTGTATAGTCTCAAACGGAAACCCCATAACTATTACTCTATATTTCCCTATGTAACCTATCCCGGCAGGAAACTCATTATCACCGTATCTCAATATAACTTTGCTGCTGTCAAATGCTCCTATTGCGTCAGGATCCTTAACAGCATAGATTTTATCATTCAATTTTGTGTTAAACTTAAATCCTTTAAACTTTGGCATAAAAGTCGAATCTGCCGAGTAAACATTTCCTTCACTGGAACCGTGGTCGGTATCCAGTTTGTACTTTAAAATATTTTCGGCAAATTTAATATCAGCACTGTCAATGGGCGCAGTCTTAAACAAATCACTGCCCACATAAGCACCGCTGATAAATATATTGCCTCCACCTTCTAAAAAGTATTTTATTTCTTTTTGAAGTTTTGCGGGCATTGTTTTAAACTCTACTCCGGAGGTATCTTCCTTAACTCGAAGTCTCTCCGTTTTTTTTTGTTCACCGAGAATTAAGTCAATAAGGCTGTATTTTCTTAAGTCGATTTCTCCATTTTCGACAGACATTGCACTAGCACTTTCAAATCCATAACCGTTTTCCATTAATGATTTGCCGTGTATATATGGATAATCAAAAGTATTTCCTGCAATTACCTTGTCCTCGTAATTTGCCCTGCTTGCGCCCCAGCCGGGATCGTCATTCGTCTTCCAATGCGAAGTCGAATCATAGTCATATTGTCTGCCGGTAAAGCTGATATCATATTTATAAGGCATGCCCCGGTCTTCCCCGTTTAGAAAGCCTGCATATCCCGGTATGGATATTATTGCGGGTGCCGATACCCTGTTAAATCCATCAACTACCAATATTCTCTTCTGTTCATTTGGCATTCTGCATACTGACAGTATCTCCGATGGGAAACTCTCTCCTCCGGCATTTATAGCTGTTACCTTATAGCTGTATATATGACCTGTTTGTATGTTACCCAGCTCAGCATAAGGTTGATCCACTAGCTGGCCGTTGTCGAAATCACCAGAGTCTATCCTTGTATAAACTATATACCTTTCTGCTTTTGCGGTTGGTTCCAATGAATCGGCTGTCGGCTTCCAGTTAAGAAACACACTATCCCCATTCAATTCGCTCCGGAAATCTCTTATAGGCAATGGTTCTACTACATACTTGAAATGATCCTGCACCGACAAAAACCTTAGCATACCTTTATACATCGCTCTTGATACATCAAACTTGAATTGCGGATCCTGTGCAAATCTCTGATCCAGAAAATTTTGATGAGATAATAATTCAACCAATAAGGAAGGCACATTCGGGCTGCGGGATTCACTATAACCTGCATTCTCCAAGGCTCTCCGATTCCATGTAGGATCATATTTAGCCCGTATATCGTTTACTATCTGTGATTGAATTATATCTGCTAAATCCCTATTTGCCAAACGGGACATACTGTCGGGGAATACGTTATTAAAATGTTCATCTTTTATGCTATAAGCTACTAATGTACCCACTGTAGTATCACTATGTGAAATACCGGCATCCGTATGGAAAGCCATAGAAAGATCAATAGGTATTCCCAGACCTCTTGCATCTCTATCACGGTTAGGACCAAACGGCCTTCCGTATAGATAATTAACATATTCACCCCGGCTCTGGTAATCATCATTATAATCATTCTCTCCCTTGTTTAAATCATATACCAATGAATCCGGCATTCCGGCATACTGTAAATAATAACGGGCACCTTCAAATATTTTTTCACGTCCGCTTGCTCTGCCGCCCCTTGCAATAATTCCTATTCCTCCACCGAACCTTACTGCATCCGCTGAAACAATTTTTCCCGGCTCGGAACTTTTATTAACAAGCTCCACTTTGTCTGATTCAGGGTTGTAGCCCTTTTGAAATTTAAACTCACCTAAATATATCCAGGTACTTCCCCCTATCTGCTGATTAACTTTAAATGTGGTCTTAATACCTTCATGATAAACCATATAATCTGCATCCGGGACATTTTCAACGGAAGCATTATATGAAACATATACGGAATAATATCCTGTTGCAGGAATATTTGGAATCCAACTCACAAAAGCCGAAACATTGCTGTCTGCTTTTATTATTCTATAAGTACCTTTTGTAAAAGGATTATAATCATTTGGATAAGGCGGGTTACCGATCGCAAAACCCAAACCTTTACCTGTCTGCCATTTATTGTTTTTTAATTTACTGGTTTCAATATAAAACTTAGATTCCAGGTCCTGCTTTGAATCATTGTCTACAACTACAGAATATTTTTGAATATCTCTTTCTCGGGGATCAAAAACCACAGCACCGGCGTTTTCAAGCATTGGAATCAAATATGGAATAACAAATGAAAGTGGTAATTTATCTTCAACTGTCTGGAACAACCTCGGACGCTGCCACTCCCAGCGGTCTTCTCTATTATTATAATACCAGCCGTGGCTGGGCCAGACCACTATGTTTCTATCATAAAGGCCGTTTGTAGGAATAAAGCTTTTACTAACATCTCTCACTAAAGGCAAAGGTCTCTGTTTAACCAGCTTTGGCAACCTGCTGTAATCATATTTTGATGAATCTTTTCTATAATAATTCGGGATCAGAGTTTCTATCGGGTAATGCATTGTTCTGATGGAATATTTATAATTATCAAATGAATGACCGAAAATATTTTTTACGGTTTTATACATTAACGAAACATTACTGTCTCTAAACGGTATGTACGAGAATTCTTTGTTAAAATCTATGATTACCGATTTTGCGGCAGTATCAATCATTATAGTATCAATCTTTGCACCGCGGGGAATTTTAAATGCAAGATTATTACCTTTAAAATCTATTTCAAATTCATTTGCTTTATCAAAGACAGTCTTTTTTTCCTTTACAGGGAATATATTCTTAATTAGCGGACCTGAACTGCAGCTATAAAACGTCAGCGCTATTGCAAAAAAGATAACAGGAAGAATAATATAATGCTTCATAATTTTTCTTTAAAAATTTTCCATAATTGTTTTGACAAATATACCAGCGTCAAAAATAAATAAACTAATAATTTATCACATTAATTAAGTGAATATTTCATTTAGGATTATTTAATTGCCATTATCACATTATTTAATATCTTAGACCTCCGAACTGATTAAAAATTTACATTATATGTATTCATTTTTATATTTGCGGTGCGGCGGATAATTGTTTGACATGGTTAATCATTATACCTAAATAACTTATTTTTACTTAACAATCATATAACTGGTGTAATTGGTAAATATTAATATGAATAAAAAATCACTAAATAAACTCGAATATACGAATGAGGATGAACCTCTTAAAAGAGATATACGTGAACTTGGAACAATCCTGGGCAATGTTCTCAAAGAACAAGCCGGATTCAGTATTTATGAAATGGTTGAAAAGTTGCGTAATCTTACAAAGCAGCTTCGTACCGAATATAACGAACAGACCAGAAAGGAAATTACGGCATTAATTGACTCGCTAAACATAGAAGATGCATATAAAGTCGTAAGAGCGTTTTCAATTTATTTTATACTCATAAATGCTGCTGATGAAGTTCATAAAATAAGAGTTCAACGGAATGATTTAATTAAAATGGACAAGCCTCTTAAAGGTTCAATTAATGAAGCATTAATTGAACTTAGCAAAGAGGGGCTTGGTAAAGAGGAAATAAAAAATATTCTAAACAGAATTGAAATTATTCCAGTATTTACCGCTCATCCTACTGAAGCAACGCGTCAGACTATCTTAAGAAAAATTTTAAAGATAAGTAAACTGCTCTTACGAAGAGAACTATCGGTCAACACATGGGAAGATAATGAATCAATTAATCTCAATCTACAAACAGAAATAACTTTATTATGGCAGTCAAACGAAATAAGGTTTCAAAAAGTTACGGTAAACGATGAGATTCAACACGGCATATTCTTTTTTAAAGAAGTCATTTATGATGTTGTCCCAAAGTTCTACTTAAAGTTAAATTCCACTCTTAAGTCCGTTTTTAGAATTGATGATCCGTCTCCTGTTTTAATTAAATTCGGATCATGGATAGGAGGAGATAGGGACGGACATCCCTTTGTTACCGTCGACTTAACTAAACAAACCATGATCAATAATAAAAGGCAGATAATAAATTTATACCAGCGGGATTTAGAAATTCTTTATACGGAATTGAGTTCTTCATTGCAAATAATAAAAGCAAACCACCAGTTGGTTAATTCCGTTAAATCAGATAATGTTCAATTAAGGATGGAAAATACCGATGGAATTCTCCGCGATCCTTCGGAAATATACCGTTCTAAACTTTTATCAATATCATTAAAGCTCGAAGAATTAAAACAGAATTCCGGACAGGGTTATCAAAATTCTGCTGAATTTATAGATGATCTATTTTTAATTTATAACAGCCTCATAAATAATAATGGAAAGATCATTGCCCAAGCAATAGTACTTCCTTTGATATATAAAGCAGAAACCTTCGGCTTGCGTTTAGCTGCCCTGGATATCAGACAAAATTCATCGCTAATTAATGAAGCAATTGTTGATATATTAAAATACTCGGAAGTTTGTGAGAATTACTACACATATAGCGAAGAAGAGAAAATTGAGATACTTACTTCAGAAATTTTAACTTCAAGGCCGCTTAAAAATTCATTCAGCAAACTAAGCCCGGTAACACAGCAGGTTTTAGGTGAACTGGGAATTATTAAATGGGGAAAGGAAAACATAGCACATAACGCATGCAACGACTATATTATCAGCAATTGCTCATCTGTAAGCGATGTTTTAAGTACAATTCTTCTTGCAAAAGAAGCAGGCTTAATTACAGTCTTAAATAAAAAAATTACTTTCTCTAATTTTGACGTACTGCCTCTCTTCGAAACCATCGACGATCTAAAAAAATCTGATAATATAATGAAAAGGCTTGTGGAAAATAAAGCATACTCCCAGCATTTAAAGTACAGGGGCAAAGTACAAAAAATAATGATTGGTTATTCAGACAGCAATAAAGACGGCGGAATTGTAACATCTAATTATGAACTATACAAAGCTCAAAGAAATTTAAAACATTTGTGCGACAGTAAGGGTATTGAATTAATTCTTTTCCACGGACGCGGCGGGAGTATTTCAAGAGGAGGCGGCCCCGTAAACACTTCAATCTTAGCACAGCCGCTTGGTACTATCGAAGGAAAGATAAAGATTACGGAACAGGGAGAAATGATCTCATCAAAATATCTTCTACCACAAATTGCCGAAAACAGCCTTGAACTTATGGCTTCGGCAGTTATAATTACTACAGCAAAATCTAAAACTGTGAATAAATCGATTGAATTTGAACGTTACAATTCCGTCTTCAATAATATATCTGAAAATGCTTTAAGTTCATATAGAGATCTGATTAATCATCCAGGATTTGTAAATTATTTTAGAACCGTAACCCCAATTGATATTATTGAACATATAGAAATAGGTTCAAGACCTGCTTCCCGGAAAAAAAGTAATGAACTTCGAAATTTAAGAGCTATTCCCTGGGTTTTCTCTTGGACACAAAACAGGCAAACAATCTCCGGATGGTTCGGCTTTGGAAGCTCCATAAACAAGTGTTTGGTTGAAAATCAAACCTCCTGGGAAGAATTAATTAATATGCATAATGAGTGGGAATTCTTCCAGGTTTTAGTATCCAATATTGAAATGGTTTTGCTAAAAACAGATATGATTATTGGGAAAGAATATTTAAAACTTGCATCGAACCAAAATAGTGCAGAAGAAATATTTAAAACAATTAATCATGAATATGAACTGTCATGTGAAACTATCTTAAAAATTACAGGGGAAGAAAATCTTCTTGATAAAAATAAATCACTTCAAAGATCCCTGCTGCTTCGCAATCCTTACATAGATCCTATTAGCTTCATACAGGTAAAATTCATTGAACAATTTAGAAATAAGAAACTGCCCAAAGTACAAAAGAATTTGATGCTCCAACTTCTACGATCAACAGTGAATGGAATTGCAGCAGGAGTAAGGAATACGGGGTGATTAAATAAAAGTTAAGTAAAAAAAATCCCCATCCAATTGTAATCGGATAGGGATTCGTTAAAAATACTCCTCAAAATAGTTCCGTGCGGCTTACCGTCACCGCACGGAACAGGAGAGAGAGATATGAGGAGTATAAAACTAGAAACCTAACTCAATAGAAAATACATTGTTGCCGCTAAAATATTTAACCGCTCTGTAGGCATAATCAACTTTTAAATCAACCGTACCTAAATTATAGTGTATGCCCGCACCGGCAGATAATCCGTATATGTAATTAGGATCTTGGTTCTTAGGCGACATTGAATAACCGCCTCTTAGGAAAAATGTTTTATTGTAGCCGTACTCCAAACCAAGGTTATAAACATCTCCCTGATAATTATTATTCTGATAATCTACTGTTAGTCGAACAGCATTCATATCATTTATTACCGGATTATAACCGAAGCCGATTTCAAATGATGACGGTAAATCAAAAGCAGCTGCTTCTATCGAATAATAACTAGGTGCACGATCCAATGCCTGCGTAGGATCCGAGGTTGTACCGGTTGGAGATGCTTTAACTAACAAGCCGGTACCTGAATATTTCATCTGTGGACCAATATTGTTAATTACAATTCCGAAGTCTAAACCGTTTATATCTCCAAGGTCTTTGTATTGTAAACCGGCATTAAAAGCAACGCCGCCTGCGCTCACTTGAGATATGGTTTCGGATATATAATGGAATGTTAAACCGATAGCAATTCGATCGGTTAATTCACGTGAATAGGTAGCTCCTACAACTAGAAATTGAGGAGTGTATGTTTGACCTGTTCCATCCGGCTGTTCATTTGTAGTAATAGGAATTGAACCAATATTTAATGATTTAAGATCTAGAGATACAACTCCAAAACCTTCAAAGTTAGCTGCAACTGCACCATATTCTACACTTATATCTGCAATATAACTCATATGCGAAAATACCGCTGTTGCCGAATTGGTCATATATGCAACGCCTGCAGGGTTCCAATATAAAGCTTCTAGCCCGCTTGAAGAGGAAATGTTAGAGCCGGCTAAGGATATTCCGCTGGTACCAACAGGTATTAATAATTCTGTTGCACCGCCAGTACCATTTCTGGTACCGCCGCCTGCAAATACGCTGTTAATTCCGAATAGGAAAACAGCAATAATTACCAAAAATCTTAAAGTTATTTTCATTTTTACTCCTTGAGTTTTAATCTTCTTTAAAAATGATCAGGTATTTGCTGTTCCTGGATGATAGCAAATTTAAGTATTTTTGTTTTGCCTATACTTGGCATATCTATATATGCTATATACAATCCGCTAGCTACGGGCAAATTAGCTTCATTACTTAAGCTCCATTGCTCGAACGTGCCGCCGTTATGATTTATTGTTTTAACTAATATGCCGGCAAGATTAAATATTCTTATCGTTGCTTGATTCGGCAAATGGTTAAATGTTACGAAACGGCTGTACTTGGTTGCTTCCAGATAATTAACGCCGTAATACGGATTTGGAAATACATTAATTCTGTTTACATCCACTTTTGCTTTATCTACGGAATATGTAGGCTTCGGAACTGTGAATGTCCACATATCTTTGCCTATTTGAATCGGATTATTGTAAATTACTTTTATATCATCGCCCGTATTAAAAGTGGATTTAAAAAATACCCAGTTCCATGTTGCACTGTCTGCAGCTGCGGTTCCGGTTGGAGATATTACAGTAGGTGTATATTTTGTATTTACAACCCACACATAAGCCCTATTACCGTTCCCGCTGCTGGAATCTATAAGATTATCCCACACTCTAAATCCATTTTTTGTCGGGTCATTTAATGCATAATAGTTTCTATCGTATACCAGTAAATTAACTTGTTCATTTTTTGTTGTATTCCATACTTCGAAGGGAATTCTTATTGTAAACGGATTGGTGCTTCCCGGATTAGGATTTAACGGATCATCTGCAATTGAATAATGACTTGCACCAAAAATAGTTGCAATTGAACCGCCGGATTTTGTTATTACAACCGTGTGACCGTTTATGGTAGTATCACCTTCGATGCCTGTCCATTTTAATTCGTAGTCCTGCTGTAAGTCATTAATATCAGATAGAGGAACTCCAACTTGAACACCTCCATTATATATAGGTAATGAAGTATAAGCTGTACCATCCCCGTAACCAAAAGCGACAAAATCTTCCAGGTCATAGTCGGAACTGGAACTAACATTCATAACAAGCTTCCCAATCGTAGTTGGAGCTTTATAACTTCCGTTCATTGCAACTTGAAGGCCGTCAAATATTGAATTTGCACTGGCACTAACATCGGACACCGTACTGCCGGAAGAACCACCGGGACCGTTGAATTCATGGCTAGGAAAGAATGCTTCCGAAGCATAAGGATCTGTTCCGCTTAATATTGTTTGATTCTTCAATACTATGCTGCCTGTTGTTAAATCTGTTACATCCCATTGATTCTGGAAGACAATTTTTTGTGCAATAGGACCTGTTACCGTATCGACACCGGATACATCAACTAAACCTCCATAGTAACCATTGTTATCGCCCCAATTATCATCATACATAGTGTATTTAACTGATATCGGTAAAGTTGAAGGTGAAACCGTAACAATTATGTCCTCTCCGCCGGCAAAAACGCCGCTTGTACTGCGGTTAGTTGTATCGCCGTGCATCAAGGAATCCGGATTGATGGTGCTATAAAACAAAGTGTTTGTTGTTTTATCCAGAGTAAAAGGAATAGGTGAACCTGTATTATTACTTGTCGGTTCATAAGCTTTTTCTATAGTTACACCCGGAGGTAATATAAGTTTGACTCCATCGCAATAATCATAATTAGGTGAAATTACGTTTACTGTAAAGTGAATATCTATAGCGCCTTTTAACTCACTATACTGCACTGAACCGGAATCGGTGCTTATATATGAACCGGTTAAATCAGTTACTTTGGCTAATCTTTTTGCGGGAGGGGTAATATCATTCCAGACCGGATTTCCATTTTTATCCAGCGTTAACGTATATTTTTCCTTATGGAAGGAAACCTGGTATTTATCGCCGGTAACAATTGTAGGATCGATAATTTTTACACTAGCGCTTGCATCTGCAGTTCCGGTGTGTACAATGTTAGTAGAATTAAAGTCACCTTGATTAGATTCTGTAACTCCCGGCGGCGTACCTTGAGGAGTAACGGTAACTATTGAGATTGGATTTTCAAGAGATTGCGGAATACCTATGGGATTATAACTATAAGCAGTAACTGCAAAATAATATGGCGTTCCGTTATTCAGCGGCTTATTTCCGTTGAATGCATCTGTAGAATCCACAAAATATCTTTGAATACCTGAATCGGTACCGTTTTGAATGGAAATACTCGGTTCAACTGTCCTTGTAACCGGGTCAGTATATGGAATTGCAGAAATATTATCTATAACGTCATAAGTGGCTATTTTCTTCCCTTGGCTGACCGAAGCACCAAAATAAGGAAGTTGATACACATTATAGCCTTCAAATTTATATTGACCGCCGTCCAGGGCATCGTTTATTACAGTTGTTTCTGTCTTTTGCACTCTATCTGAATTGTAGCCCCAATTAAGAATAATTTTGTTGCTAAGCGCTGTGCCCTGAACTAACGGAGCAGCAGGCGCAGAAGGTAAATTGAAGAAATGATCGAATGCACTCTGAGCAGTTTGATCATATACTTCCATTAAACTAATAGCTTCTAAATAATTTACAGACGGAACAGCACCGGCGCAAATTTCGCCGACAACAACTTCTTGAGTATCGCCCGGAGCCATTGTAAATGGTCCCGATGACATTCCAAGCCTAACGTCTCGCGGCTTAAATGTTCCCGAACCATCAACCCAGCCTTTATTGGTAACAGGATCGCCGGAGAAAATAAATCTTGAAGGCTGGCCGGTTATAGGATTTACAATAGGTGCCCCGTTCCTATCAAGACCTCTAAAAAAGTCATAAAACTGCGTTGATCCTCTTGCAAGACCCTGATCAGGATCGTTGAAATTTGCAGCTCCGCCGCTGCCGGGATTAGTAAATGTATAAGCAGCATACATTGGAAGATTTTTCTCTCCATGAATATAAGTAAAGTTAAATGGCTGACCTATGAAAATAGCGGAGTCTGTAGGAGAACCCGGGATTTTTGGTCCCTGAAAAAAGTCAAAGCCTATTGCAGGGGGCGGTAGAGGTGCGTATGTTTGATCTGTAGGCTCACCATTATAACTATATTGTAAACTTAATGCCGAATCGCAGCCGACAAGATCATCACCGGCATAGCCGAGATCAACGTCCGTCCAGTAGGATACGAACATGCTGTCTATAGTATTTTTCTGATAACCTTTATTTATAATCTGCCATTTTTTGAAATACATATTGCCAAGTGCGCCGGCCTGTGCATATGCCCACATAGTTACGTGAACTTCGAGACCTAACGGCAGTGTTCCATATAAACCTTGTGTTAAATTAGGATCTTCATCATTAGCCACATAAAAGATTGTTTGATCAGCACCCGGTACACCCGGTATATCGATATCAGGTTCATACTTGCCGTCATGATTTACATCGGTAAAAGGAGCACCCAAATCCGGTGCATTCGGATTTCCATGAGCCGGCCAATATGTCCAATCGTGCTCGTATTGTGTTCTTACTTGATCTGCTGAAAGCGGACTAGATGGATTCCAATAATTTTCGGCAGCAGCATCACCGCTAAGGTCTACAGAAGGACCGCCGGGATATACATCCGCACGCACTCGATAAATTTGCCATCTGGAATCTGAAGGATCGGAGGGCTGACCGTTGTCATCAATAGGACCGGGTTCTAAGCCGGAAATATATGCCGAACCTCCTACTCTAACCTGTGCATCTCCCGGCACAAATCCTCCCCACAAAAAGCCGCCTTCAAATACAATATTTTTTCCGGTACCTATCGGGAACACAGTACCTTCTAGGTTACTATTCGGATTAAAATCACTATAGCCGTTATTTTCCTGCAGCGCATTTATATTGTTTATATCTAAAGCAGCAGTTTTTAACTGGCTGGCTGATACTTTGTTCAGTTTATTTGTCCTCTCATGCCCGTTGCCTCTAGCGCTAATAGTTACAGGCAAAAACAGCAAAATACCAACACAAATTGAGATTATATATCTTGATTTTTTGCAATTCATTTTTTTTTACTCCTAGTTAAAATTGTTTTCGTGTCAAATTGGCTTTCAAAATTGACCACTATTTGGTTAATATTGTAACCGGATTCCAAGTCTAATTTGACGCGGAACTCCTAATAAACCTGAATAATCCAAAGCAAATGCCTGGTAAAGCTGCGAATATTGAGAGCCGTATTTGGCTGCCGCTTCATATCCGGTAAGATTTGGATCTGTCAAATATCCATTGGTGGAAGCAGAACCGGTATTGGAGAAAACATCTTCAACATTTTTTGTGTTTAGGAGATTGATTACCTGAATAAAAATATCAGCAGATAAATTAGCAGGCAGTTCAACATTCTTATCTATGTTCATATCAAGAGAAAAAGTTGAAGGAGTAATAGATGAATTGAGAGCCTCAATTGCAACTCGATTTCTCAAATCGGTAACAAGATATTGATTTGGGTTACTTGTTCCCGGAGTTTTAATATCTCCAAGTGTATAAGGATGTCCACTTGCAAAAGTTAATAACAGTGATACACCGAATTCATGCAGAAAATCCGGACCGTCATTTTTTCCGAAACGGTAATCAATATTCAGGTTTCCTGTAATATCATGATTATAAGAGAGAGGAACAATATACTGCGGAATTTGCTGAGCTAAAGGAATACTGTTTGAAACGGGATTACCGAATTCACCAGCATCTGAATATGGATTATCTCCCGTTCCTTGTGCATTTTGGAAAGATATAGAACCGTTAACTCTAAACCTATCGGTTCTTCTCATATTGAAGGCAATTTCAATACCTTGGGTTGTTGCATAGTCTCCATTTGTTAGTATTTGATAAGGCCTCCAACCTGTTGTTGCATCGGTATTTATTACACCGAAAACAACTTGGTTTGCAATGTCTCTATAATATGCTGTAATATCAAATGAAGCAAAATCTCCAATCTGCTGTGTAAAGCCTAATTCATATTGTGTTGTTCTTGTAGGCCTTAAATCTAATCCCCAAGGAGTAAGATTAAATACACCGGAGTTAGGATTTATCAATGATGCAACTAGATATGGGCCAACGTATAAATCATTTAAACTAGGCTGCTGCACAAACTTTCCGTATTGTGCATGAAACATAGTACGATCAGTAATAGGAAAAGAGAAGCCTAGTCTCGGACTAACAGAACTGAACGCAGGATCTTTCACAAGATTTTCCGGATGAACTACATTTAATGTAGTTGCATCATAAACTTCATTAGGATGAGTTGGATCTTTGAATGTAAGGTTATCGGTATTTATATAATTATATCTTAAACCCGCATTAACAACAAGGTTTTTATATTCAAGTCTGTCCTGAATATAAGCACCGGCAAATATAGGTCTATGAGGTGCAATTGCACCGGTTGTATAATTTGACGTACTATTGTATGTATTACCGAAAACATCATACCCGTAATTATTTACACCTTGCTTAATTAAAATCTGCTGCCAGGATTCTCCTGCCGAATTAGCCTTTACACCTGCTAGCCCGGTAACATTTGGAGCGGTATAATTTCTTATAGTAAATAATTCTATATCACCGCCGATTTTTAAGGAGTTTTCCTTATCTAATTTATCGGAGAATGCAGCATTAATATCTAAATTATCGTTTTCAAATTTGTTATAACCCGATAGTTCCTGGTTTGGTACATCAAAATAAAAAGTTGAGAATATTTGGTATTGCGCCGGAGAATTATACCGACCGTAATTATTATCAACAGGGCTGCGATACCAGGTTACACCTGCTGCAGCATTTGCAACGCTATCGCCGTAACCATAGAAGTTACTTTTAAGATAAGGATCGTATGTTGTACCTTTGTTAAAAGTATAACTTCCATTAGCTTCAATATAAGCAGAGGCGCTTAGAATATGTGTTAGCTTTAATCCGAATACACCGTTGGTATTGTCTTGTATAGGCAAGCGGTTATTATCATAAATAGTAGATATGCCTCCGCCTACTCTTGCTCTGTTAAAAGTATACGTTCCGAAAGCTCTAACTATTGTAGGATTAAAATCAAACGTTAAGGTAGCAACTCCACTGTATTGATTGGAGCCGTTTCCCGGGACGGGGCCGCCGGACATGTTTAAATTATTTAGTGTCACTGTTTTATTATATGTAACACTGTCGGATACCGTTCCGAAATTAAAACCGTTATATCCCCATACAGGGTTTGCATCCAGCTGGGATAAATTATCAAACAAGCCGTAAAATTTAATATGATCACCCCAAATAGGGCCGCTCAAAGAAAAATCAAAATCATTATATCCATATGAATAAGCACCTAAATGCTGAGTGCCGTCATACCTATTATTGCGGTTTTTAAATGTCCAGTTGTCTGTTATATACTGTAATGTGGCTTTTAGCTGAGAGCCTCCGGATTTTAAATCCGATCTGACAATACCTGCATTAGCTCCACCATATTCGGCAGTGTAACCACCGGCTTGTACTTGAATTTCTTCAACTGCATCTTGCGGAATAAAAACCTGTTCTGCACTATGGTGAGTACCGTTTGCAAGGCTTGCTACAGGATTAGTGATATTAGCTCCCTCAAGATAATATCCAACTTCATCCTGGCGCCCACCTCTAATATAAAGCACATTACTTTGTTTTATTACGCCGGGTGTTAAAGCAACAATATTGTCTATACCTCTAATGGGCAAAGATTCAATTTCCTGATTCGTAGTTGTTCTAATGGCGTTAGTGTTACTGGCATTTACCAGCGGACGCTGTGCGACAATTGTTACTTCGCCGACTGCAACTCCGGTTGCGGGCAATTTAAAATCCAAAGAAGTAACAAGATCGGCATTAACACGGACATTAGTTATTGTAACCGTTTTGTAGCCTAAGTACGAAGCCTTAACTTCATACACACCAGCATCAAGGAAATTGATAGTATATTCCCCATGAACATCTGTAGCGGCACCAAATGAAGTTCCAACTACTATTACGTTGGCACCAATCAAAGGTTCGCCTGTCTGGAGATCGGTAACTTTACCACTAATTTTCCCAGTTGTACTTGCTAATAAAAAGGTAGGTAAAAATAATAGTAAAGAAACGACGGTAAATATTCGCTTCATATCGCTTCTCCTTAATAAATGAATAATTTGTTAGTGATTGTATTAAATTAGTTATAACTAATAGGCAAAAAAATAGAAAGGAACTCAGTAAGCAGTGTCATCATTTTGTAAAGATTTGTAAAAATATGTCACAGCAAGGCGAATTTTGACCCAGAATTCATTCTTTTATTAATATTTTATTTTATTAATAAATTCTTATTGAAATTAAAGTGAATTAAAAATCCTAAAATTTTATTATAACTTTAAATGGAAATTGAGTGTTTAAACCAGGTAAGAAATTCAATAATAATGCAGAGTTTAGTTTAATAAATTAATTTATATCCTATACCGTGAACTGTTAAAATAGTCTTCGGTTTATTAGGATTGCGCTCAATCTTTTGGCGAAGTTTAACAATAAAATTATCAATTGTTCTTGTTGTGGGGCTTTCATCAAATCCCCAAATAATTCTCAACAAGTCGTCTCGGCTTACAGTTTTATTTCGATTGCTCCAAAGTAAATTTAGTATCTCAAATTCTTTATGAGACATTTGTACTTCACCGTTATTATTATAAGCATTATACGTAGAAAAATTCACCTCTAAATTTCCAATAATAATGTTTTCTCGTTTATTATCGGAATCAACTCTGTTTTCTTTTCTTCTTAATACAGCTTTAACACGGGCGATTAATTCTCTAATACTAAAAGGTTTGGTTATATAATCGTCCGCACCTAATTCAAGTCCTAATACTTTATCAATTTCTTCACCGCGCGCAGTTAATAAAATAATCGGTGTATCGTTCTCAATTTTTCTAACAGCCTTACAAACTTCAAAACCGGAAAGCTTTGGAAGCATGACATCAAGGATAACCAAATCATAATTATTCTCAAGAATTTTTCCCAATCCCGATTCGCCGTCTTTAGCTGTGTCGATCTTATAACCTTCGATCTCGAAATTATCTTTCAAGCCGACAATCATATTCGGTTCGTCTTCAACAATAAGTATATAAGCCATGACTCCTCCTCATATAAGTTGGCTTTATTTATTCTCTCTCCAAAAATCTCTCTTCTAAAACCCCTTTTGGTAAAAACTTAAAAACAAATATATATTCTTAATTTCAATTTATTAAATTATATATTATTCTTAATGGGAAAATTTAATGTAAAACAACTTCCTTGGCCTTCAGTGCTCTCAACAGTTATTTCACCATTATGTGCATTCATTATACTCTTAACTATTGTTAAGCCTAATCCTGTACCTTTAATATTGTTTATCATATTCTTTTGCACACGGAAAAATTTCTCAAATATTTTTTTCTGATTTTCAGCTGAGATACCGATACCCGAGTCTTTCAGTTTGAAATAAACAAATTTTTCATTTTTCCCCGTACTAATAATAATATCTTTTTTTTCTGCACTATATTTTATTGCATTATCCATTAGATTAATAACTATATCCGAAACAGCTTCTTCGTCTATATTTATTTCAGGAAGTTCTTTATCTTTATTAAATGAAACATTAAAACCTAAATTATTCAAATTGTAGCTGTAACTGTCAAGAATATTTTCCACAATATAATTTAAATCAGCAGGTTGGAAATTATATATTTTCTTTTTCTCTTCTATTTTATAAAAGGTTAGTATTTTATTTACTATCCGTCCCAATCTGCTGCTTTCCTGATGTATTATTTTATAGTACTCCTGTTTTTTATCTTCGTTGGTTATTCTATTTAGCGCTAAGGTTTCAGCAAAAATATTTATTAAAGATAAAGGTGTTCTAAGTTCGTGTGAAACATTAGCAACAAAATCAGTTCGTATTTTTGAAAGTTCAATTTCTTTTTTAAGATTTTTTAACAAAAACCAGACAGCAGCAAAAAGTATAATATCTATTAAGAATAATGTTAATAGGTTTCTTTTAACTCTCTCACTAACAAGAGAAGCAATTGTTTTATTTTTCAAAAATATGGCAGCGGCAAAATTAGGAAATAAGGTTAGAGCTTTCTTTTGTTGTATCTTTCCTATTTCTTTCCCATTACTTATAAGAATTTCCTTATCAGTGTTATTATCAGTAATTGAAACTTTAAATTCACTTTGTGATAAAGTTTTAATTTCCGGAGCAAGTAAACCTTTAATAAATGTACGCGGATTTATAATTATTCCGCAGAAATCATTTGAATCATCCGTATAATCCAACGGAAAGAAAAATATTTCTTCTTTATCATCACTGCCGAGCATTACCGGTTTAATCCGTCTAATACTGTCCTGATGCAAAGATAAAACTTCCTTTATATCCCGATCATTACTGCGAATAATATCTTGCTTTGAAATATTTAAATGATGTAGAACAGAGTCATCTAAAATAGAGTATAATTCGGTTTCATCAGGATGATTAATATCCGAAAATACTATCATCTGAACCGTAGGATTCAATTTCAAAAAATCTTTAATATTTTCATCAAACTCTTCTGATCCGCGATGTTTTGAATCAACTACCAGCAAATTAATTTTTCGTGTCCAGCTGTATACAATATCATAAGAAAATTGATCAACTGTACTTAAAATTGTGTTAAGTTGATCGTTGTATACTTGATCAATTATTTTTTCGGTTTGGTTTAGTGAACTAATTTCATCAATAGAAAAAATAATAGCAGGGATAGAAACTAAAACCGCAAAAATGATTATAATTTTATTTATAGATCCCTTAAACATTCAAAATTGATTAAAATAATAAGTTTTACTAAAAAAGGCAGAGGTAAGTTAATGGAGGGAAATATTACATTCAAGATTAATATAAAATACCATGCAGAATTAAATCTGCATGGTATAAAAATTTCCAGATCATAAGCCTAATTCAATCAAATCAATTTGATTTGATAAAATAAGTCTTTGATTAGAAACCTAAAGAAACCGAGAAAATATGATTAGCATCGAAATATTTAACTGATCTATATGCATAATCAACCATTAAATCTACTGTGCCTAAATTATAATGGATACCTGCACCGGCAGCAAATCCATAAATATAATTCGGGTCTTGATTCTTAGGTGAATAAGAATAACCGGCTCTAATAAAAAATGTTTTATTATAACCATATTCTGCACCTATATTATACAAGTCGCCCGAAAAGTTATTATTTTCAAATGTCAGAGAAGTCTGAAGCATATTCATATCATCAATTACAGGTCTATATCCGAAGCCAATATCAAATGATGAAGGTAAATCAAACGGTGCAGCTTTTATAGCATAAAAGCTCGGACCACGACTAAAAGCTACAGTAGGGTCAGATGTTGATCCCGTTGGTGAAGCTTGTACAAGTAAACCTGGTCCATCAAATGTCATTTGGGATCCAATATTTTTTATTACCAGACCAAAATTTAAACCGTTAATATCACCTAGATCACTATATTGAATGCCGGCATTAAACGCTAGACCGTTGGCGCTTACCTGGGCAATAGTTTCTGATATATATGTGAATGTTACTCCTATTGCAATACGGTCAGTTAGTGAGCGTGAATATGTAGCACCCGCAGTTAAGAATTGAGGTGTATATGTTTGTCCGGTTCCGTCGGGCTGTTCATTTGTAGTAATTGGGATAGAGCCAATGTTTAAGGATTTTAAATTTAACGATATTACCCCAAAGCCCTCAAAGTTAGCCGCAACAGCACCATATTCAACATTAATATTTGCAATATAATTCATATGTGAAAAGGTGGCAGTTGCAGAGTTAGCCATATGTGCAACACCAGCCGGATTCCAAAACAAAGCATCCAAACCAGTTGCCGTAGCAATATTTGAACCTGCTAATGCTATGCCGGCAGCCCCTACCGGAATTAATAGCTCCGTCGCCCCACCGGTTCCATTTCTGGAACCGCCGCCTGCAAAAGTGTTACTTACCCCGAAGAGGATAATAAACATTATTACTAAAATATTTTTTGCAATTTTCATTGTTACTCCTTGAGTTTTAAACTTCATTAAAAATGATCGGGTATTTGTTGTTCTTGAATTATAGAGAATTTAAGTATCTTAGTTTTCCCTAAATCCGGCATATCTATATATGCTATATACAACCCGCTAGCTACAGGTAATCCCGATTCATTATTTAAATCCCATCTTTCGAAAGTACCACCGGAATGACTGATGTTTCTAACCATAAAACCAGCCAAGTTAAATACCCTTATAGTCGCATTAGTTGGTAGATGATTAAAAGTCACAAACCGGCTATACTTAGTAGTTTCGAGATAATTAACACCATAGTATGGATTTGGAAATACATTTATTTTATTTACATCTTGTTGTGCTAAAACCAAAGAGGTATCAGTCTTTTGAGTTGTAAAAGTATATGTATCCTGCCCCATTTGGATAGGATTAGCATAACTAATTTTTATAACGTCACCAATTGTATAAGCAGATTTAAAAAATACCCAGTTCCATGTAGCGCTATCGGCAACAATTGCAGAGGCAGGATCTATTACTGCAGAGGGATTATATTTTGTATTTACTACCCAAACATAATCTCTGTCCTCCCTCAAACTAGTATTCCAAACCACGAAGGTATCAGCAACGACACCAGGTTTATTATAACTATTAGCATTCCTATCATAAACAAGCAGGTTAACCTGTTCATTTTTATCGATATTCCAAACCTCAAAAGGAATCCTAATAAGGAAAGGAGCTTTAACACCCGGGTTTGGATTTAAAGGATGATCAGCAATTGAATAATTACTAGCTCCGAAGAGTGTTGCTATGGAACCGCCGGACTTGGTTATAACAACAGTCTGACCATTTATTGTGGTATCACCTTCAACACCATTCCATCTAAGCTCATAATCCTGTTGCAAATCGTTGATAGAGTGAGTACCGCCGGCACCGTTATAAGCTGTTATAGTGTTATAAGCCATAGCTCCGGCATCATAACCTGAAAATGACAATGAAAAATCTGAGATTTGATAATTACCTGAGCTTGGATTAATCGCAAGAGGGTTACCATTTAATTCCAACGATTGGAAAGTTGTAGGTGCTTCATAACTCCCATCAATTGAAACTTGAATACCATCAAATATAACATTCGCGTTTGAAGTTATATCTGTAGTAGGACTACCAGAAGATCCTCCTGGTCCATAGATTGAGTGTTGAGAGAAGTAATACTGGGGTGCATAAATATCTTTACCGCTTAAAATTGTTTGATTCTTAAGCACAATAGTTGAAGTTTTCATATCCTTAACATCCCACTGATGTTGAGTAACAACTTGATTTGCAATGGTTTTAATTGTATCAACGCTTGCAACATCATGAAAACCTATGTTATATGGCGGTCCATACAAATCTCCCCAATTATCATCATACATTGTATAATTAGTTATTATAGGCAAATTGTTAGTTCGGCTAAAAATTTGTATATCCTCTCCGCCAGCAAAAACACCATTCCCAGTTCTATGCAAAGAATCTCCAAATATTAATGAGTCCGGGCTTATTGAACTGAAAATCAGAGTATTTGTTGTTTTAGAATAAGTATAAGGAATAGTACTACCATCGTTATTGCTAACTGGGGCAATTAAAGTATCTATTACAAAACCGGCAGGCAGCTGTATTTTAACTCCGTCAATAAAATCACCATTTGGTGACCCATTATTTACTAAATAATGAATAACGAAAACACCTTTAGTCTCACTCCATCCTGCTGTGGAAGTTATACTAGATCCGGTTAGGTCTTTAGTCTTACGTAATTTTTTACTTGCCGCAGTAATATCCGTCCATTTTCCATCTCCGCCAAGAGAATAAACTTCATTATGGAAACTTACCTGATATTGATGACCTGTTACTGAAAGCGGGTCAACAACTTTTACATCAGCAGATGCATTTGCTGTTCCCTTATGTACAATACTTGAACTTGCAATGCTTCCTTCTTTTGAAGATGTTACTCCAGGAGGATTTGATTGAGGAGTAATTGTAACTATTGAAATTGGAGTTTCGAGGGCTTGAGGTAAACCTTTTGGATTATAACTGTACGCCGTAACACCAAAGTAATAGGTCGATCCGTTATTTAGCGGTTTATTTCCATTAAATACATCAACAGAATCTATATAATATCTTTTGATACCGGAGTCCGTTCCGTTTTGTATTGATATACTTGGTTCAACAGTTCTAGTAACCGGATCTGTAAATGGTATAGAAGAAACACCGTCGATTACATCATACGTTGCAAGAAGTTTAGCTTGTTCTTGCGATGCACCAAAATAAGGCAATTGGTAAACATTATATCCTTGAAATTTATAATAACCACCGCCTGTGATATCAACGCTGTCTATTAAATCACGATAAACTGTCAATTCTGTTGCAGCAACACTAGAGGGATTCACACCCCAATTAAGGATTATTTTGTTATTTTGAGCAACGCCGGATACTTGCGGTGCCGGTGGTGCTTTTGGTAAGTTGAAAAAATGGTCATAAGCGTTCTGTGCAGTTTTATCATATATTTTAAGCAACGTAATTGCCTGTAAATAGTTAACACTAGGAACTGCACCGGCAATGATCTCTGCAACTACTACTTGCTGTGTATCTCCGGGTGCCATTGTAATTGGTCCAGAAGCCATTCCGGATCTAACATCTCTAGGAGGAAATGTATTACCGTCAATCCATCCGGTTCGAGCTACAGGATCACCAGGGAAAATAAATTTTGTAACTTTATTTGTATTCGGATCTATATACGGAGCGCCTATTCTATTTTCACCATTAAAAAAATTATAAAACTGTGTAGAACCGGACGGTTGTCCCTGATCAGGGTCATTAAAAGTAGCATCAAGACCGCTGCCGGGATTTGTAAATGTATACGCAGCAGTCATTGGGAGATTTCTTTTTCCATGTACAACTTTCCCAAAATAAATAGCTGAATCCGACGGTAAGCCATTAACTATAGGCCCTTGGAAAAAATCAGCTCCAACTGCCGGCGGCGGGAGGGGAGTATAAACTGCATCTGTAGGTTCGCCATTGTATACATAAGTCATACTTAAAGTAGTATCATTGCCTACAAGATCATCCGATGCACTACCAAGATCAACATCTGCCCACCATGATATGAACATACTGTCTATTGTATATTTTTGATTCCCTTTATTTATTAAATCAAATTTTTTAAAGTACATATTTCCTAATGCACCTTGCTGATTATAAGCCCACATTGTAACATGCAGTTCAAGACCTAAAGGATCAGTTCCATATAAGTATTCGGTAGCATCCTTATTCATATCATTTGCAACATAAAAAATAGTTTGATCTGCCCCAGGGAATCCCGGAATATCAACTTTAGGATCATAAATTCCATCGTTATTTACATCTTTAAAAGGTGCACCTAAATCCATATCGGCTGAATTATTCGGATTTCCATGAGCAGGCCAATAAGTCCAGTCGTGTTCATATTGTAATCTTACTTGATCAGCAGTAATTGGATTAGCCGGATCCCAATATGATTCGGAAGCTGCATCCCCGCTTAGATCTACAGTCGGCCCGTCGGGATAGACATCAGGACGAACACGATAAATAGACCACCTTGAATCTGTAGGATCTGAAGCAGTACCATTCGATAGAATTGGTCCGGGCTTTAATCCGGATCGATATGCAGAACCACCAACAAATACCTGTGAAGTATCTCCATTAGGATATCCACCCCACAAAAATCCGGTTTCGAAAATTGCATTTTTCCCAGTTCCTTTGGGGAATTCTGTTCCTTCAAGGTTGGAATTAGGATTATAATCACTAAATCCGGTATTAGATTGTAAAGCATTTATATTATTAATATTCATAGCGGCAGTACCAATTTGTCCTGCAGCCGTTTTCCTCAATTGGCGTTTCCCGTTTCCTTTACCGTTATCTTTTGCATTCACAAATATTGGGGCAAGAAACAAGATACCAACAATTATTATAAAAATATATTTTAACTCTTTGTACTTCATTTTAAACTCCTAAATTATAATGTTTATTGTCAAATTAATTATTAGTATTCTAAACGAATCCCAAGCCTAATTTGACGCGGAGTTCCGTATAAACCCGCATAATTAAGGACCACATCCTGATAAGCAGTTGCATAATCCTGTCCATAATTCTTAACATTTTGATATCCGGTAAGATTTGGATCAGTTAAAAATCCATTCGTTGATGCAGATCCAGTATTTGAATATACATCTGTTACGTTTTTAGTATTAAATAGATTAATTACTTGTATAAAAATATTAGCTGAAAAACTATTTAAGAATTCAATAGTTTTATCAATTCTAAAATCTACTTGAAAATTAGAAGGTGTAACAGAAGAATTTAAAGGTTCAATAGCATACCTGTTTCTTGTATCTGTTCCTGCTATTGCATTTGGATCACTAGTACCAGGGCTCTTAATCGTACCAAGGGTATAAGGATGGCCGCTGGAAAAAGTTAACAAAATAGAAGCGCCAAATTCATGGAGAAAAGACGGTCCATCATCTTTACCAAATCTATAGTCTATATTTAAATTACCACTAATACCATGATTGAATGCAAGCGGCACTATATATTTAGGAGTATAAAGAATATTCTGTATGGCTGCCCCATATTCGCCGGAATTAGTGTACGGGTTATCTCCGGTACCCTTAGCATTTTGAAATGATACCGAACCATTAACCAAGAAGCGTTCTGTTCTTCGCATATTGAAATCAATTTCAATACCCTGAGTAGTTGCATAATCTCCATTTGTAAGAATCTGATATGGTCTCCATCCGGTGCTTGCAAGAACAGATTGTTGGCCGAATGTAACTTGATCAGCAATGTCTTTATAATAAGCGGTTATATCAAATGAAGCGAAATTAGCAATTTGCTGAGTGAATCCGATTTCGTATTGTGTAGTTCTTGTCGGTCTTAAATCTAAACCCCAAGGAGCCGGATTAAAAAGTCCGGAATTTGGATTTATTAAATAGGCTACTTGATATGGGCTTACGTAAATATTACTTAAGCTAGGCTGCTGAACGAATTTTCCGTATTGTGCATGAAAGACTGTAGCATCTGTAATAGGAAATGAAAAACCTAGTCTTGGACTAATAGCACTAAAACTTGGAGCTTTTACTAAATTCTCTGAATGAATTACATTAAGCGTAGTAGGATCGAAAACTAGATCAGGCCTTGTAGGATCTGCAAAAATAAAGTTATCAGTACTAATATAATCATATCTTAAACCGGCATTAACTATCAAATTTTGATATTGCAGCCTATCTTCTATATAGCCAGCTGCAAAAATTGGTTTATGAGGTGCAATAGAACCGGTGTTATAATCAGAACTTCCGCTATAAACATTCCCTAAAACATCGTAACCGTAATTATTAATTCCATCCTGAATCATTATACTTTGCACGCTCTTACCCGGATTGTTGGCTATTTGCTGAGCATAATTTATACTTCCAGAAGTAGTATAGCTTCTAATAGTCATCATCTGGAATTCTCCGCCAACCTTTATAGAATTTTGTTGGCTAAGATTATTCGAATATGATGCGCTAATATCTATGTTAGTATTAGAGAACTTTCTAAAGCTGGAAACAGAACCATCAGAATTTCCCAACAATGGTTGATTAGGAACTGCAAAATTAAATGTTGAATAAATTGTGTATGGCGCCGGTACATCATATTGCCCCTTTTGAGTCTGACTCACAGAGTAAACCCAAGGAACGCCTGCATCAGAATTGACATTTTTATCACCATACGTTAGAAATGCATCCCCTAATTGAGGATCGTAAGTTTTACCATCATTTAAAGTATAACTTCCATTGATTTCTAAATAAGAATTGGAATTAAAAATTTGAGTTAATTTGGCTCCAAAAACTCCGTTATGGCTGTCTCTAATAGGTAAACGATTCAAATCAAACATAGTATAAGGCCCTGCTCCAAGCCTATCTCTTTCAGAACTGTAAGTTCCGAATAGTCTGACAATTGTAGGGTTATAATCAAAAGTAAGTGTGGCAGCACCAAGATATGTATTCGAATTAAAACCGGGTACAGGTCCGCCCGGATAAACTAAATTTACAGTATCACTAGTATTATCAGCAAATGGGCCAATATTAAAGCCCGGTGTGAATGTTGGGTTTCTATCTGCCTGAGAATTATTTTCAAATAATCCAAAAAATTTAACATGTTCGGTATATAATGGTCCGCTTATAGAACCGGTAACATCGTTGTATCCATAAGAATAGGTTCCCAAATTTTGAACACCGTTATACCTATCCTTACTGCCCTTAAAAGTCCAATTATCTGTAAGATATTGTAGGTTTACTTTAAGTTTGGAACCACCTGTTTTTAATTGAGTTTGAATTATACCGGCATTAGCTCCGCCATATTCCGCAGTATATCCACCGGCTTGAACTGAAATTTCTTCAACAGCATCTTGCGGAATTGTAACTTGAGAAGCACTATATTGGGGACCACCGCGAAGGCCGTTTGTCAGCGGGTTGGTTACATTAGCACCTTCCAAATAATAACCCACCTCATCCTGGCGACCACCCCTAATATAAATATTTCCTTCTTGTTGAATAACACCAGGAGTTAGGGCAGCAATGTTATCAATCCCTCTAATTGGTAATGCTTCAATTTCCTCGTTTGTAGTAACTCTAATTGCATTTGTATTACTTTTATTAACTAAAGGCCTTTGAGCAACTATGGTTACCTCTCCAACAGAAACACCCGTTGGAGGTAATTGGAAATTTAATTCCGTAGTTAAATCGGCATTAACGCGCACATTAGAAATTGTTACTGTCTTATATCCTAGATAAGAAGCTTTAACTTCATACACACCGGCATCAAGATAGCTTATGAGATATTCTCCCTTGATATCGGTTGCAGCACCAAGAGAAGTACCAACAACAATAACGTTGGCTCCGATTAGAGGTTCGCCGGTCTGCAGATCTACTACTTTACCATTAATTTTCCCCGTTGTTCCAGCATAAATATATAGAGGAATAAACAACAAGAAAAAAAAGGCGGTAATCTTTCGTATCATATTCTCTCTCTCCTATTAATAATGATTTGTTAAAATTGACCCAAACAAAATGCATTACGGTAAAAATGCATTACGGTAATATTCGGGAATAATTAGAAACTTAAGAAATGAGGGTTATTTTGGATAGTATAAATTTTTCATATCTCTCTCTCCTAATTTTTTAGGACTGAATTTTTTCTTACCAAAACCAATTTAATGTTCTCTTATCTTTTGAAAACATTCCGGTAAAAATTGGTGGTAATATGTGATTTATTGATTTGAAAATAGTCTCATAGAAGATTGTAAATTTTTGTCAAATTTCCTTCTCCAGATTCAAAATTTATTTTTCGCCCTATTTATTACAAATTGCAGCTTTAACGTCTTAAAAAACTCATTTAAAGTCAATAACTAAAGCAATTTTAATTAAAATCTTTTGTTAAAATTTTTATTTTTAATTTTAATTTATTATTAAAATAAAATGAAAAAATAGAAAATTCATTGCGCTTAAAATGCTTTTTACTTGTTTTTTAACAAAAAACTAAATCAATTTTGTAATAAAATTCTTCTAAATGCAATAATAATCATTTAAAATAAAAAAACAAACTCAATATCTTTAAAATTTTTTGATATAAAATTAGAAACGAGCTATAAATTTAATTACGATCTTTTACTTTGATTCGGTTTTTACTTTTGCATTCTCAATCATTACCGGGTATGTATAACCTGCTCCAAAATCTTGGTCGACTGCTATTTTACCTTGAACAACTACTGTTTGACCAACTGCAGCTTCATCATTGCTGGTAACAAGCAAATCGTAATTCTTGCCTGATTCAGTCCCATCCTGAATATGAATCCAATTACGGCCCATTATATTAGGATTGTATTTTGTAACCTTACCTCGAATTCTGACTATTTTTCCTGCTAATGATGATTTATTTGAAAAAATTTGAGCAACCGTTTTCCCATCACTTAAAGGTTTTACGGATATTTGTTCTCTCGTATTATTATAGGTTTGTTGATGTGCTTCAGCAACCGTTTCTTTTTGAGGTGATGTTGATATCCCTTGTACAAAGTATATAGAATCGAAGGTTTTATTTATTGTCTGGCTGTGAAAATTCTTCATCTCCATACCTTGAGAGAAATAAATTGTCTCGCCTTTTTCAACAGTAGTCGTTGGTGCAGCCAGCCAATATTCCTTCCCATTTTCCGAAACTTGTAAGTATGTATAATTTGGTACATTTATAAAATCCAAAACCTTTGCTGCATGGGTACCTGAAGGAAGATTAGCTGCAGATACTTTGGGTTCCTCTTTCTTTTGACATGCTGATAATCCGACCACAACCAGTAGAATTATAATGAATTTAACTATTCTCATAAAATTCCTAATTTCAATTATTAAATATTTACATTTCTGATGCGAATATATAAAAGCTAACCTTCTCATAAAAGTAAAATTAGATGTTATTATTTTTTCATTCCTTTAGTTAAAAGTTGCTTATTAAAAAATAATTAAACATATAGTTTTTTCATATCTTTGTAATAATTGAAAAAGTAATTAAAAAATTTTGAAATGGACACTTTATTAATCTGGATTTCTCATTACGGATACCTTGGAATTTTTTCTTTGCTTGTACTGGGAATTATAGGTCTTCCGGTTCCAGATGAAACTTTATTAACTTTATCCGGATTTTTAATTTATAAGGGTACCCTGCACTGGATTCCGACTTTTTTAGCTGCTTATCTGGGAAGCATTACAGGAATTTCAATAAGCTATGCTATTGGAAGTACTTTCGGTCATCATATTTTAATAAAGTATGGTCACTATATCCATATTACCGGAGAAAAACTTCAAATAGCACACAATTGGTTTGAGAAGATCGGCCGCTGGACTTTATTAGTTGGATATTTTATTCCCGGTGTTAGACACATTATAGCGATATTCGCCGGTACTTCGGAATTGCAGCTTTGGGAATTTGCACTATTCGCTTACACCGGAGGATTATTATGGACAGCTGCATTTCTTTCTGTCGGATATTTCTTCGGCGATAATTGGTCAATTGTATTAGCAACGGTAAATCATCATATAATTTTATTAACAATAGCTGTACTTATAATTCTTTTATTTATCTTTCTTTATAAAAAGTTTCGAAGGAAAAAAAAGTAAATTAAAGGGCCATAATATTTTTATAAATTTTATTCGTCCGACCCTTCTACAACATCCTGAGTTTTTATTAAATGTCTTTTGATTTTCTGCGTAGTGGTTTTTTCAAATTCTTTATCACGAATATTATACTTCTTTATTTGTTTGTATAAAGGAAGTTCTTTATTTATTCCATTAACAACTTCTTTAATTGTACTCTGAATTAATTCATCAGTAATTTTTACATTATTAAGTTCTGAATATTCAATAAACGCTTCTGCATCAGTAACAATTTGTGCGGCAATTACTTCATCATGTTTTTCATCCTGCTGGCCATAAACGAAAGATTCAAGAATATACGGACTTCTGTTTAGTAAATCTTCCACTTCTTCCGGAAAAACATTTTCACCGTTTTTAGCAATGATAACGTTCTTTTTCCTTCCATTTATATGTAAAAACCCATCTGAATCAAACAAGCCTAAATCACCAGTCTTAAACCACCCATTTTCAAAAGTTTCGCTGGTCATTTTTTCATTATTGTAATAACCAAGCATTACGTTAGGTCCTTTTACAAAAATTTCTCCAACACCATCTGAAGACGGACTATTTATTTTAACCTCAACTCCCGGCAAAGGGATTCCCGCAGCATTATCTTTAAAATTATTCAACTGATTAAGAGCAACAATCGGTGAAGTCTCTGTTAACCCGTAGCCCTGCACAAAATTAAACCCGAATTCTCTTAAACCTTTTGCAACTTTTGGATCAGGTGCAGCGCCGCCGGCAATAAAAATTCTTATTGCTCCTCCAAATTTTTCATGAAGCTCTTTAAATATTTTTTTCTTCA
>JBJKQE010000282.1:0-3137 GCA_046705645.1 Ignavibacteriaceae bacterium
CTCATAATCAGCGGGTCGGAGGTTCAAGTCCTTCCGGGCCCACAAAATTTGACTTAAAAAACTTCCTTTTACTAATCTTTTATCTATCTTAAAGTATATTAAATTCCAATAAACTTTGTCAAATAATTTTTAAAATATTTAATTATTTACTGACTCTAAGAAAAATCTTAATAATAAAACGATATTTATATGCACTTAAAAGGCTTGATAAAAAAAATATTTTAATTTAATTTAAACTCGCTTTCAGCATTTTATCAGCATAAGTTCTAATAAAATTGATTTTTTCCATTACTTTATATACCGTAAATTAATTAAGAGTAACCGGGAATAATAAGGTTAATTTTGAAACATTATCAAAAGAAATAAGATATATTATTTTTAATAAGTAACTATAATGAAATATATTCTTAATATTACGGATGAACAGCTGCTTAATCGAATTAAGCAGAATGATGAAGTTGCACTTGAATTATTATTCAGACGTTATTTTAAAAACTTATGTTTTTTTGCAAATAGACTTCTAATGGAACACCAGCTTGCCGAAGAAGTGGTATCCGATATATTTCTAAATATCTGGCTAAAGCGCGGGCAAATTAAAATTAATTCCAGCTTTAAAGCATATCTTTATAAAGCAGTCAAAAATCAATCAATTAATTATCTTCAGAAAAGAAAGATTAATATTGAAAGTTTAGAAGTTGTAGATAAGGAAGGATTGGTTTCCAGTTTAAGCCCGGAACATTTTTTAAGGTATAATCAGCTGGACGAAGAAATAAAATCCTTGATCAAAGAGCTTCCAGAGAAAAGACGACTAATTTTTAGAATGAATCGTATCGACGGATTAAGTTACAGCGAAATTGCCGAGATATTAGAAATATCAATCAATACCGTACAAAACCAGATGGTAAATGCAGTAAAATTCCTTTTAAAGAAATATCAGCGCATTTCAAAATTATTTTCTCTTCTATAGCATGCCTCCAAATAGTAAATCCTCAATAACTTTATAAAATTTTGATTAATTAAGTGAATTATACGTAGCTGCATATTCATTTTTCATTAACCGAGTAATGCAGTTGTGTATACGGTCTTCAATTTGGAGATAATTAGCAACATATTATTTTAAAAAGATAACAATACAATGTTTAAACCTAATTTTTATCTGTTATTTCGAATCTTTCCTTCGATAATTCCAATAAATTTTTTAACTGAGTAGTAGGTTGAAAGCAATTTCCCTGTCTAATTAATATAAACGGAATAAAAGAGGAAGTAGAATGAAAGAAAATGAGTTTTTTGAATTAGTTACAAAATATTTAGCTAATGAAATTTCCTTCGAAGAAATGAGTGTACTTAAAGAATTATTAAACGATAAATATTATCAGGATCAATTTAATAAAATTGAGGTTGAATGGTCAAAGATTGATGAAAAAGTGAATAATCGAGAATTCAATGAAGATAGAGGATTGAGGATATTAAGAAGTAAAATCCGAAAATATGAGCCTGATATGTATAAAACAAATCCATTATTAGACAGAATACATGATATAAGCTTTTCACATCCCATGAGGGTTGCGGCCTCATTTATTTTGCTAATGACGATAGCAATTAGCATGTTATATTTTAACGGAATAATCGGAAATAAATCCTCATCTAACCAATGGCAGGAAAAAATAACAGAACCCGGTCAAAAAATGTTACTTACCTTATTAGACGGGACAAAAATTACATTGAATGCAGACAGCAAGTTAAAATATCCTTTGGATTTTAGTAAGAAAACAAGAGATGTTTATCTTGAAGGTGAAGCATATTTTGAAGTAGCGCATAATCCTGCAAAGCCTTTTATTGTTCATACAGGTGATTTAACTGCTACGGTATTAGGAACAAAGTTTAACGTAAACGCATTTCCTAAAGACAATTTTATAACAGTATCATTGGTCCAGGGTAAACTAAAAGTAACAAATATAAAATCCGGATTAAAAAAGGACCCGGTAATATTGTCTCCGAGGGAGCAAATAAAATATAACGTTAAAGAACATAAGATGGCGCTTTCTACTTTTAATATCGCTAGCGTAACCGGTTGGAAAGATAATACTCTTGTATTTGATAATGAGCCGTTAAGCAATGTGTTTGAGAAATTAAATAGGGCTTTTGGTGTTGAATTTAATACTGAAGACAAAATGCTTGAAAATAAAAAGATAAAAGCGTACCTGAACAACGAGTCACTTTGGACCGTCATTCAGATCATTAAGTCGGCTGCCAATTGTAACTACAAAATCATAAACGAAAATGGACAAATTAAAAAGGTTGTTTTTTATTGATAATGAGAAACAATAGTGAACGAAAAAGAGTAATAAAAAATTGAGAGATCATGCTCGCAAAAAAATAATTAACGTAAAAAATAGATATCTAAATTTTATGGGTAAATAAATATGAAAAATGATTCTACCAAAGTAACTAAAATAAATCCGTTACATTCGCAAATGAAACTGATTACGCTGATGTCAATACTCTGTTTCATGTTCATTTCAACTTTTACTAGAGCCCAAGAAGATTTAAAAGATGTAAAATTAACATTAGCCGATGATACGGTAAAGTTTGAAAATGTTCTTAAACAAATTGAACAGAGTACCAACTTTAAATTTTCCTATATCAAAGATGATATTCCGCTCAATAAAAAAATGACCATCCAGGCTAAAGATGAATCTCTCTATGAACTTCTTATGAAACTAGCAAAACAGTACGGACTTGTTTTTAAAAGAATTAACAACCAGATTGTTGTAACTACAGCTTCAAATTTTAATTATGGATTATCTATACCTACCGGGCCCGGTACATTAAAAGGAAAGGTGACCGACGCATCAACCGGAGAACCTCTTGTCGGTGCCAATGTATTAATAGAGCAAACCGGTTTAGGTGCAGCAACAAATGTAGACGGGAATTATACAATTCTAAATATTCCTGGAGGCTCTTATAATATAAGAGTTTCTTACATCGGTTATAAAACAAAGATATTTAAATTAGAGATAAAGGCGGAAGAACAACTCGTAAAAAATTTGAAGCTTGAAGCAGTAGGAGTCGTTGGAAAAGAAGTGGTGGTTACTGCACAGGCAAGCGGACAAAATGCGGCAATTAATCAGCAGCTT